>NZ_JAZDCU010000027.1:0-59073 GCF_036324085.1 Pseudomonas auratipiscis | reverse complement strand
GCCCCTGGTGGGGCAAGCCCTTTGCTTACTTTGGGGCGACTGCCAAAGTAAGGCGCCGTAAGGGCGCAAAGGTGACTAAGCGCCACCCGCGCAAACGGATCAGCCCCAAATCGAAGAGCCTCATCACAAGCCCACCACCACCACCACCACCACCACCACCACCACCACCACCACCACCGGCTGCACTTGCGACAAAACTGGATCGCCAAAAAGCTCGCCCCGATCACATACGCTCTGCTGAAAGCCAGTCAATGACAGCAAGCTTGCCCCCCAATTCAGTCACGCAAATCAGACTCATGAATGGGATTAGCCCGACTGGTGGCACGCTGATACTGTGCCGGCCAGGTCGCCCGATTCCCCCCCAGATCATCATCCGCATGCAACGGCCAGTACGGATCGCGCAACAGTTCCCGGGCCAGGAAAATGATATCGGCCTGGGCCGTGCGCAGGATAGTTTCAGCCTGCATGGGATCGGTAATCATCCCAACCGTCCCCGTGGCAATGCCTGACTCCTCGCGCACTTTCGCAGCAAATTGCGTCTGATACCCAGGACCCGTAGGGATCTCGGCGTTGACCGAGGTGCCGCCCGATGACACATCGATCAGGTCCACACCCAGCTTTCTCAAGCGCTTGGCCAGCTCTACGGTTTCATCCGGGTTCCAGCCATCCTCCACCCAGTCGGTAGCCGACAGGCGCACGAACAACGGCAATTCCTCTGGCCACACTTCCCGAACCGCTTCGGTCACTTGCAAGGTCAAGCGAATGCGATTTTCGAAACTGCTGCCATAGTCGTCGCGGCGCTGATTGCTCAAGGGTGAAAGAAACTGATGCAGCAGATAACCATGCGCGGCATGCACCTCGACCACTTTGAAGCCCGCCTCCAGCGCGCGCCTGGCTGCGTCCGCAAAGGCCTGGATGGTCTCGTCGATCTGCTCCTGAGTCATTTCCACGGGCGCAGTGTGCTGCGGATCAAAGGCGATTTTCGACGGTCCCATGGGGATCCAGCCGCCCTCCTCCACCTTGACGCTGCCATGCTTGCCAAGCCAGGGTCGATAGGTACTGGCCTTGCGCCCGGCATGAGCCAGTTGAATGCCCGGCACGGCGCCCTGGGCGGTAATGAAGCGGGTAATGCGCTGCAACGGCGGGATCTGCGCATCGTCCCACAACCCCAGATCCTGGGCGGTGATTCGTCCGTCAGCAGTAACGGCTGTTGCTTCGGTAAAAATCAGCCCAGCGCCCCCCACCGCCCGGCTACCCAGATGGACCAGGTGCCAATCATTGGCCAGGCCATCGACACTGGAATACTGGCACATGGGTGAAACTGCAATTCGGTTGGGCAAGGTCAGGTGACGCAGGGTGTAGGGATCAAGCAGCAGGCTCATGGGGCACCTCTCAAATCAAGTGGTAAGGCTCCAGATGGTTGACCGGTCGACCACAGAATCTTCCCCGCAGGTTCATCGACCAATCATTCTGAGCCTAGACCACTTTGATCCTAGGGTTCAGCGTGGCTCCATATGAGCGATCATCAATTGCACACTTTCCTGCCCGCGAAACTCGTTGACGTCGAATTTGAAGGCCAGCTCGACCCAGCGCACCGTTGGATTCGGCCAGACATCACGGTCCACGCCGAACGCGATGCCGTCGAGCTTCACCGAACCACACTCGCTTTTGAGCACGACTTTGAGGTGCCGTTCGCCGACCACCCGCTGCTCGACCAACTGGAATACCCCATGAAACAGCGGCTCGGGAAAATGTTGTCCCCATGGCCCGGCATGACGCAGGGCACGGGCCAGTTCCAGATGAAATTCCTCGACGGCCAGGGTGCCATCGGAAAGCAGGCGACCGGTCAAATCGTCCTCGCACAGTTGCCGGCGAACTTCTTCGTCGAATGCCTGGGCAAAGGCCGGGAAGTTTTCGCCGGGCAACGACAGACCCGCGGCCATGGCATGACCACCGAATTTGCTGATCAGTTGCGGATGACGAGCGGCCACTGCATCCAGTGCGTCACGAATGTGAAAGCCTGGCACCGAACGGGCTGAACCTTTGAGCATGCCCTCGCCGGCGTCGGCAAAAGCAATGGTAGGACGGTGGTAACGTTCCTTGAGGCGCGAAGCAAGAATACCGATCACGCCCTGGTGCCAATCCGCTTCGAACAGGCACAAGCCGAAAGGCATGGATTCCAGCGGCAGGTCCTTGAGCTGAGCGAGTGCCTCGCGCTGCATGCCCTGCTCAATGGATTTGCGGTCCTGGTTCAACTCATCGAGCTGCCCAGCCATCTCACGTGCCAGATTTGGATCGTCGCTGAGCAAGCATTCGATACCCAGGCTCATGTCATCCAGACGACCGGCTGCGTTCAGGCGCGGGCCGAGAATGAAACCAAGGTCAGTGGACGTGATCCGCGCATGATCACGTCGGGCGACCTCCAGGATGGCCTTGAGCCCCGGTCGTGCCCGCCCCGCCCTGATCCGCTCAAGCCCCTGATGAATCAGGATACGGTTGTTGGCATCCAGCGGCACGACGTCGGCAACGCTACCCAGCGCCACCAAATCGAGCAATTCGCCAATATTCGGTTGTGCTGCATTGTCGTAATGGCCAAGGCTGCGCAAACGAGCGCGCAAGGCCATCAGCACATAGAAAATAACCCCGACTCCGGCAAGCGCCTTGCTCGGGAACTCGCAACCCGGCTGGTTTGGATTGACGATGGCATCGGCGGCGGGCAGGTCATGGCCCGGCAAATGGTGATCGGTCACCAACACTTTCAGGCCGGCCGCCTTGGCCGCGGCCACTCCTTCCACACTGGAGATGCCGTTATCCACGGTAATCAGCAGTTGCGGCTGGCGCTGCAGCGCAACTTCGACGATTTCAGGGGTAAGTCCATAGCCATACTCGAAGCGATTGGGCACCAGATAATCGACATGGGCCGCTCCCAGCAAGCGCAAGCCCAGCACCCCTACCGTGCTGGCCGTGGCACCATCGGCGTCGAAGTCGCCAACAATCAGGATACGCTGGCGCTGAGCCAGGGCTTCTACCAGCAGGTCTACTGCCGCCCCAATGCCCTTGAGTTGCTGATAAGGCAGCAGTCGCGCCAGGCTTTTGTCCAGTTCGGCCGCACTTTGTACGCCACGGGCGGCGTACAAGCGGGTCAACAGCGGCGGCAAGTCGCCAAGGAACGGCAAATTAACTGGCAGGGGACGCGATTCGATGCGCATGGGGCAGTAAAAGCTTCTCTATGGATGAAGGGAAAAAATCAGCCGCGCTCGCCAAGCAGCCACTGCAGCTGGACTTCGTGCTGGCCACGGTCATCGGTAACGAACACCGTGCCTTCGCTAATCATTACGTCCCACTTGATCGCCCGCGGCATGTCGGTGGCCAGGGTCTCGAGAACCTCCTGCGGTACCGCTGCAATATTCACGTTCTTCAGGTTTTTGACAGCCGGGAGTACCTTGGTCTCCCACACCCGCAGGCTGCCATAGGCCAGCAGGCTGGTGCGTTCGGTACGACGCGAACACCAGGTCAGGCGGTCAGCGTCCGGCTGCCCTACTTCGATCCAGTGCAGGATGCGATCGTCCAGGCTTTTTTCCCACAGGGCTGCTTCATCCACATCTGAAAGACCCCGCCCGAACGACAGCTGTTCGTTGTACCACAGGGCATAGGCCAGCAACCGAACGGCCATACGCTCCTCGGTTTCCGACGGATGACGGGCGATGGTCTGCTTTACGCTTTCGTACACGCCGCGGTCGAGGTCGGTGAGGTTCAGTTCAAATTTGTAGGTAGTGGACGGCTGGGCCATGGACGGGGCTTCTTGCGACAGGGAAAGTCGCCCAGTCTAACCGATCCGCATGTTCCTTGCGCCGCGGCAGTATCTGAGCGCGCCCAGCTATGATAAAAACGGGGGTTCTGACCAGTTGCTACGGACGCCCCATGCCTACGCCCAGCAAACCCCTCGCCGGCCTCAAAGTCATCGAACTCGGCACCTTGATCGCCGGCCCGTTTGCCTCGCGCATCTGCGCAGAATTCGGCGCCCAGGTCATCAAGGTCGAGTCACCCGATGGCGGTGACCCTTTGCGCAAGTGGCGCAAGTTGTATGAAGGCACCTCGCTGTGGTGGTTTGTGCAGGCGCGGAACAAACAGTCTCTGACGCTCAACCTCAAGCATGCCGAAGGCATCGAAATTCTCAAGAAGCTGTTGTCCGAAGCCGACATCCTTATCGAAAACTTCCGCCCCGGTGTGCTGGAAAAGCTCGGACTGGGCTGGGACACACTGCACGCCCTGAATCCGAAACTGGTCATGGTGCGGCTTTCAGGTTTCGGCCAGACCGGCCCAATGAAAGATCAGCCCGGCTTTGGTGCCGTCGGTGAATCCATGGGTGGCCTGCGCTATATCACCGGTTTCGACGACCGTCCGCCGGTACGGACCGGCATCTCCATTGGCGACTCGATTGCCGCGCTCTGGGGGGTGATCGGCGCGCTGATGGCGCTACGTCATCGCGAAGTCAACGGCGGAGAAGGCCAAGTGGTGGATGTGGCGCTGTATGAAGCCATTTTCGCGATGATGGAAAGCATGGTGCCCGAGTTCGACGTGTTTGGTTTTATTCGCGAACGTACCGGCAACATCATGCCGGGCATTACCCCCTCCTCGATCCATACCAGTGCCGATGGCAAGCATGTACAGATCGGGGCCAACGGCGATGCGATTTTCAAGCGTTTCATGCAAGCCATCGGGCGCCAGGATCTTGCCGACGATCCGACCTTGGCCAGCAACGACGGGCGTGACCTGCGCCGCGATGAACTCTATGGCGTCATCGATCGCTGGGCCCGCACGTTGCCGTTGGATGCGCTGATGCAACTGCTCAACGACGCCCAAGTGCCGGCCAGTCGAATCTTCAGTGCCGAAGATATGTTCAGTGACCCGCAGTTCCTCGCTCGGGAGATGTTCCTGCAAGCCAAGCTGCCGGACGGCAAGCCATTCAAGATGCCCGGCATCGTGCCCAAGCTGTCGCAGACGCCAGGCTCCAGCGAATGGGTGGGGCCGGAACTAGGCGCACATACCGAGCAATTGCTAGGTGAGCTGGGTTACGACGGGGCAGAGATTGCTCGTCTGCGTCAGCAAGGCGCGGTGTAAACATTGCGCCTGGCCCGGTGAGCAGCCCGACGGTGGAGACTCGTATATGACCCGACGCAGGCAACAACGCTGTCGTACGCTGCTGGTATGGGCCTTCTGTACCCTGATGGGGGCCGGCATTCCGGGTGCGGCCTGGGCCAAGGAACATCTTGTCTGGCTGCTGCGTGATCTACCGCCGCTGACCGTCTTCGAGGGCTCGAGCAAAGGTCAGGGTATCGTCGATCAACTGCTGCCGATGCTGATCGAAAAAATGCCTGAGTACGATCACAGTATTCTTCGGGTCAACCGCGCTCGCGGTAACCAGATGCTGCAGGAGGGACGCTTCACCTGCGACCCGATGCTGCTCTGGACCCCTGAACGAGCCAAGTACATACACTTCTCGCAACCCAGCCTGGGCGTACTCAGCAGTGGCCTGGTGGTCCGACAGAAGGACCAGCAACTGCTTACCCCTTTTCTGAACAAGGGTGAGATCGACCTGCGCAAATTGCTCGAAGACACCGAACTCAAACTGGGAGTAGTTGCAGAACGCAGTTACAGCCCTTCAGTCGACACTTTGCTCAAAACAGTGCCATCGGCAACCCTCAGTCGTCATTTCGGCAATGATGCCGTTACCAACCTGCTACAGATGCAAAAGCGCGAACGCCTGCAACTGTTGCTCGGCTATTGGCCGGAGGTTCGCTACCTGATCAAGCAACAAGGGTGGACCGTAGCCGACTACGGCTTCTACCCCATCCAAGGTGTGGCACGCTATCAGTTCATTCACGTGGGCTGTGCCGATACCCCCCAGGGACGCGAGGCCGTCAGCCATATCAATCAACTGCTCGACAGCTTGCGTCGCGACACCCTGCCCAATCTGTATGCCCAGTGGCTGGATCCGGAGCTACGCGAGCACTACCTCGAAGACAGTCGGCGGTTCTTCGTCGCCCCCCAATGAGCAGGCAAAAAGAAACCCCGAACGTTGGGGAGACCGCTCAGGGTTAAACAAAAGCCCCGTAGGACTTTTAGCGACAGTTGAAAGACATCGGAGCAAAATGCCATTCAACTGGCCTTACACGTTCTGATTACCTAGCGGGGCAAAGGTTCATTCACAGACAGCCCGAGTCTTTCCATTGGTCTACCGGAGCCGCAATTTGAGCACCTCTGCACAGTCGCCCTTGCGTATCGTCCTGGCAGACGATCATCCGATCTTTCGCATCGGGCTACAGGCCGTCCTTGAACAGATACCCAACGTAAAAGTGGTCGCCCAGGCAGCAAGCCCACTGGAACTCATGACTCATCTGCAGGCCGTGGAATGCGACATACTGGTAACCGACTTCATGATGCCGGTGGACCAGCAGAACGATGGTCTGAAACTACTCGAGCAGATTCGCCGACAGCACCCGCAGTTGCCGATCCTGGTGGTGACCATGCTCAACAATGCCGGACTGTTCAGAGCGATGCTCGGCTTGGGTGTGAGCGGCCTTTTGAGCAAGGCCAGCCTGGCTGACGAACTTCCCCAAGCGATTGGCAGCATGTCGCGGGGCAAGGTTTATCTGGCTGCTTCAGTCCAGCATCTGCTAATGCAGGACGGTGCAGTACGCGAAGACAGGATGGCGGACAAAGATCCACTTTCCCCCAAAGAACTTGAAGTCACCCGGTTGCTTGCCGCTGGTCACACGGTGAACCAGATTGCGGCACTGCTCAGTCGCAGCAAGCAGACTGTCAGTTCCCAGAAGGTCAGCGCCATGCGCAAGCTAGGCGTAAGCAACGATGCGGCGCTTTACCTTTATCTGCAGGAAAATGGCCTGACCTGAACAGTGCCTCAGGCAATGGCCTGGCGGTTGAATCGCGTGCGCTCATCCATCCATTGCTGCAGTTCTGCCTCGGGCATGGGACGGGCGATGAAATACCCCTGCATGACCGGTTGTCCAAGGTCCTTGAGTGCCAGCAAATCATCAGCGGTTTCCACGCCTTCAACCACTACATTCAAGTTCATGCGCCGCGCCATCATCAGGGCGCCAGCCACCACCGCAGCCTTGCGCCCGTCGTGGGCCATGCCGCGAACGAACTCGCTCGGCAGTTTCAACTCACTGAACGGCAGCTCCAGCAATCGCTGGACATTGGAAACGCCCGTACCGAAATCATCGATAGACAACTGACAACCCAGAATCCGCAAGCGCAGCAACCCTTCGAGCTGTTGGTTATCCAATGCACTGCCGGCGGTTTCGACGATTTCCAGGGTCAACGCGCTTGCTGGAGCTTCGTGACGATCCAGCGCTGACTTCACCTGGTCGTGAAAATCATCTCGAACCAATAGATCGGGAGCGATATTTACCGCTACCGGCAATGCCTTACCCGCGCAGGCCTGATGCTGCGCACTCAGTGCCAGGGCTTGATCGAGAACATGCCAACACAGGGTATCGAACAAGTCAGTGCGCTCGATAAGCGGAAAAAACTGCGCGGGCGACAAAATACCCAGCCTAGGATGCTGCCATCGCACCAAAGCCTCGACGCCCACCAGCTTGCCATCGAAGCAGACCTTGGGCTGATAGTGAACGGTCCACTGATCTTTACTCTGCGCCAACTCAGCCGCAGTGACTTCCGACAGTTCCAACTGTAATACCGGCCTGGTAGGGCTGGGCTCGACCTGAACCTGCTCCAGGTAGCGGCGGAACAACTGGTTCAAGACAACGCTGTTGGCCGGTTTCTGCAGGCAACCCAGCACCTTCAGTCCAAGTTGCCGAGCCAGCACGCCGACACTGTCGATAACACAGGCCTCGGCGCTGCTGAGAATGATCAACGCTGCGGCCAGATTGTTTTCCGCCAGATGGCGGATCAACGCCAGGCCATCTTGCCCGTCCATCTGCAGGTCACAGATGGCAATGTCAACGCGACCGCGACGCGCCAGGGTCTGCCGGGCGACCTCAACCGAGTCAGCGGTCAGTACGTCAAACACGCCGATGGCATTGAGCATCTGATGCAACGCCATAAGTTGGAAAGGATGATCTTCTAGAATCAGAACCTTGAGTGAGTGCATGAGTCTTACCCGCGTCTGCAAACATGTGCGAGCGACACTTTAGGAAAGAACCCCTCCGCAACCTATCGGACAAGTCCTAAAGTTGGACCGGAATTTTCGCTAATTCCTTATCGATATCTCGGTTGAGCTGCGACAACACGCGCTTCATCTCCTCCCACGCGCCATTCAAGGCGCCTGGGCTTCCTTCAGCACACGCTCGACTCAAGGCAGAACACGCTTGCGCCAACTGCACTGCATCAACCAAGCAAGCAATGCCCTCGAGCCGATGCAGGGAGATCCGGATAGCGCCCACGGCCTGGCTCGCGGCTGCTTCGCCGAGCAACCCCTGCTCCTCAATCAGATTTTTATTAAGCTCCTCCAGCATGCGTCGCATCACCTGGTGATTGGCTTGAGTCATTTGTTGGAGTAGTTGCATGCGGAAGCTGCACACCGGCGCCTGCTCCTCGATCATGGCCGCCAGATGGTTGAGGGACACCGGCTTGACCAGCAGTTCGTCCATTCCCGCTGCCAGGCAGCGCTCGCGCTCCTCTTTCATGGCATTGGCGGTGCAGCCGATTATGGCTGTGGGCGAACGCTGCATACGTCCTTCCAACTGACGAATACTACGGGCCAAGGCATAGCCACTCATCACTGGCATGTTGCAATCTGTCATTACCAGATCGAAGTGATCTGCTTGCCAGGCATCCAACGCCTCCTGACCATTTTTCACCGCCTGCACCTGATGCCCGAGAAACGCCAGTTGCTGGCTGAGAACCAGGCGATTGGCAGACAGGTCGTCAACCACCAGGATGCGCCTTACCGGGCTTTCCTGGCGAAGCGTAACCACTGCCGTGGCTTCAACCGGCGCCTGCACCAGCGGTTCAAGGGTCAGTGTCACCCGTACTTCGGTCCCCTCGCCCGGATTGCTGTGCAAGATGATGGTACCGTCCATCAGTTCCACAAGTTGCCGACAGATACTAAGCCCCAGGCCAGACCCACCGTACTCGGCAGCCAGGCGCGCATTGGCCTGGGCAAATGGGGTGAACAGTTCTGACTGCTGCTTGGCGCTGATGCCAATACCCGTGTCGCACACGCTCAAAAGCAGCCCGACACCCGCTGGCGAATCTTCCCCGGTGCGACTTACCTGCAGGCTCACTCGGCCCAGATGAGTAAACTTGAGGGCATTAGCCAGCAAATTGACCAGTACTTGGCGCAGTCGCAACGGATCGAACCAATACGTGCCATGTGCGTCGTCGGCAACCTGCAATTGCAGGTGCAAGCCTTGCGTTTGAGCCTGGTTTCGAAACTGGCTGACAATGTCTTCAACGAAAGGGAGCAGAGCGGTTGCCTGCGGTGCCAATTGCAAACTACCGGCCTCGATACGGGCCAGATCCAAACTGTCGCCAATCAAGGCAATCAACTCGTTCGCCGTTCGGTACGCCATCTCCAGCCCTGACGACGGCGCTTTGCCTTGGACTAGAGCGGTTTCCCGCTCCAGTTCCAATAAGCCGACGATCACGGCAATGGGCGTGCGAATCTCATGGCTCATCGTCGCCAGAAACGTACTTTTGGCCTGATTGGCTTGTTCCGCCTGCTGGCGCGCCTGCATCAGGTCGGCCTCCAGTTGCTTACGCTTGGTGATGTCGATCCAGCCCCCCAGCAAACCCTGCAACTGCCCGTCAGCGCGGTAGAAAGGCACTGTCCATTGATAGGCCTCAGTACACTGTCCGTCCAACTCGATGCGCCGATCGACGAATAACGGCTTAGAGTCCTGTAACAACTTTATGTAGTCAGCATGAAGTTCATCTGCAAGCTCAGGTGGAATCATTGCGATATCAGTGAGGCGACGCCCCTTGACGTCTTCCAGGCGCAACGAGAACGCCTGTTCGTAGCTTTTGTTACAGGTGATCAAGCGCCCTTCTAAATCCCGCACATAGATGGGATTGGGAATGCCGTCGAGCAACGCGCGCTTGAAGGCCAGTTGATCGTTCAGCGCCTCCTCCGCCTTCTCTCGTTGGCGGATCTGGGCACGCAAGCGACTGCTCCAAAGCAGCGACACCAAACCCAACAGCACTGCGGCGCCAACAGCCCAATAAACCCAAGGTGCGATGCGTTGCCAGGCCGACGCTGGGGGTGCCTGCGCCCCCAGCCATCGCATCCGCAATGCCCGAAGCTCGGCAACCGGAAAGGCTTCCAGCGCTTTATTGAGAATACTCAGGAGCTCCGGCGCGCTACGTCGCACCGAAAAGTGGTCGGGCGCCCATTGTCCCTCAACGCCACGGCCAACCTTGATTGTCGGATCGTCACTGAGCTCCATGTAAGCACCGACTTCGCTGTCGATGGTCGCGACGGCCTCGCCTCGGCGAACCTTTTCCCGCGCTTGCTCCAGCGAGTCCACCAGCAACAGGCGGATGTCGGGATGAGACTGACGAATACTGCTTTCCAGCGCATGCTTGGCTGGCAGCGCTAGCGTTTGTCCTGACAGCTCGTTCAGCGAAGCCGGACCGAGGTCAGGCTGGCGAACAATAAACACCCAGCTCTGCCCACCCAGGGTATGGCTGAAGTCAAGAAACGCACGTCGCTCAGGTGAGTCACTGAGTGTGGTGCTCATGTCTGCCTCGCCGCTCTTGAGCAATGCCAAACTGTGGGCGATGGACGTCGAAGCGGTGAAGCGAAATTGTAGGCCGGTCAATTGCGCAATAGTTGCCAGCACATCGCTATTCAGACCCACCCAGTCGCCCTGACGATTGCGAAACAGGTAAGGCGGATACTGAATGCCTACCACAGCCACTGTGGGATGCTGGGTAATCCATTGACGCTCCTGTTCGGTCAATTCGATCCGATTGTGGGCTACATCCGATCCCAGCCCCGAGGTCCAGCGCGCAAGAATTTCACCGCGAATCGAATCATCGATGCTGATCAAGGCGCGGTCAAACACGTCACGCAAGGTGCGATCCTCAGCGCGCATGGCAAAGGCAAAGCCTATCGGCGGCAAGGCACTGGGGCCCACCACCTGCAACCCGAGATAGGGTCGCAAGCCGTTATAGGCACGAATGATGACCTCGTTACCAATGAACGCATCGACCTCACCCTGGCGCAGCGCTTCCAGCGCGCTGCTGAGGGTGGGTGCAAGGATTACCTTGCTCTGAGGGTAATCTCGCTGCATTTGCTGGAAATCGGCATAGCCATCGAGCAATGCGATTTTTTTCCCAGCCAGTGACGCTTGTGGAACCGGCGCACCGCCGCGCACCACGACCATGGAGCGGTCCGGAATGTAGTCACGGGTAAACACCAGGTCAGGCACACTGCGCTCGAATCCGTTGGCGCTGGTCAGCACATCGATTTCGCCTTCCTGCAGCGCCTTGATTGCTTCCTCGCGTCTGGCAAACGCCAGAACCTGAGTCTGCACTCCCAGGCGGGCCGCGACCAGGCTCAAGTAATCGGCACTGATACCCTGATAGCGGTTACGGTCGATAGTTATGTCGACAGGTTCGTAGTCGGCAAAGGAAATGCCCACCCGTAACACTCGTGAAGGTCCAAGCCACTGGCGTTCGACCTGATTCAACGGCATCGGCTGGAGGCTGATGAACGGGGGCACCAAGGTGAAAGGTAGCTGTGCAGCCAATGCCCATGCACCTGCGCAGGCCCACAACAGGCAGGCTATCACCAGCCCTATTGATCGTTGCTGCCATTTGCTCATCGGTTCCTCGTCGCTCTCGTCTGGTTCAGGCCAGTAAAAACAAAAAAACCCGTCAGAGACGGGTTTTTCTGGGTGTCTATCGGATGATCACAACGGCTTGCCGCGGTTGCCATGCTGCGCGACGAACGCGTGAACAGCCTTCAAGTCGTTGGCCAGAACCGTGCAGCGCTCTTCCCGCGAGAACAGATCGTTCAGGTGCGCTGGCAGCTCAAGCGCTTTACCCACGCCAGCTTTCTCGACGGCCTCGGGGAACTTGACCGGGTGGGCAGTACCGAGCACCACCATCGGCGTGTCCAGGCTGCGCCGGCATTCGCGTGCTGCCTTGACCCCGATTGCGGTATGCGGGTCGAGTACTTCACCGGTCTGGGCAAAGACTTCGGCAATGGTTTCGCAGGTTTGCGCATCATCGACAGCCAGCGAGTCGAACAATTTGCGCGCCTCGGTCCAGCGATCCTGTTCAACGCTGAAGCCGCCACCTTGTTTGAAGTTGTCCATCAGGTCGGCAATTGCTGCACCGTTACGACCATGCAGATCGAACAACAGGCGTTCGAAGTTGGACGAAACCATGATGTCCATCGACGGCGACAGGGTCGCGTGCAGGGTTTCCTTGACGTACTGGTTGCCACTCATGAAGCGGTGCAGGATGTCATTGCGGTTGGTGGCGACGATCAGTTGGCTGATCGGCAGACCCATGTTACGCGCCAGGTAACCGGCGAAGATGTCACCGAAGTTGCCGGTCGGCACCGAGAATGCAACCGAACGCGCCGGGCCACCCAGTTGCAGGGCCGCATGGAAGTAGTAAACGATCTGGGCCATGATGCGTGCCCAGTTGATCGAGTTTACCGCCACCAGGCGGGTACCCTTGAGGAAGCTCTGGTCAGCGAAGCTGGCCTTGACCATTTCCTGGCAGTCGTCGAAGTTGCCTTCGATGGCAATGTTGTGGATGTTCTCGCCGAAGATGGTGGTCATCTGCCGACGCTGAACCTCGGAGACACGTTGATGCGGATGCAGAATGAAAATATCGACGTTGTCGCAGCGACGGCAGCCTTCGATCGCAGCCGAACCTGTGTCACCACTGGTAGCGCCGAGGATCACTACGCGCTCGCCGCGCTTGACCAGTACGTGATCAAGAAGGCGCCCCAGCAGTTGCAGGGCAAAGTCCTTGAAGGCCAGGGTCGGGCCGTGGAACAGCTCCAATACCCATTCGTTGCTGCCCAATTGACGCAGGGGGGCGACAGCGGCGTGAGCGAACTCGCCATAGGTTTCTTCGAGGATCTTCTTGAAGTCGGCATCGGCAATGCTGCCGGTGACGAACGGGCGCATCACCCGAAAAGCCAGCTCGTGATACGGCAGGCCAGCCCAGGAAGCGATCTCTTCCTGGGTGAACCGTGGAAGGTTTTCCGGCACATACAAGCCGCCATCACTGGCCAGACCAGCCAACAGCACATCTTCGAAATTCAGGGCCGGTGCCTGGCCGCGGGTACTGATATAACGCATAAGGACAAACCTTCGGTTTGGGCTTCAAGCTTCAGGCTTCAAGCTTCAAGCAGGAGCGCGTTGCTCCCTGCCTGCCGCTTGCAGCCTATGACTTGCAACTAAAGTTAACTGAGTTGTTCGACGCGGATACGTACCACGTTGCCGACCACGTCCTGCAACGCTTCCAGGGCGGTGATCGCATCGTTCATGCGTTGCTCGACCACGCTATGGGTAAGCAGGATCATCGGCACCAGGCCGTCTTGTTCCTCGACTTCCTTCTGCATGATCGATTCGATGTTGATGCCCCGCTCAGACAAGATGCTGGCCACCTGGGCGAGTACGCCTGGGTGATCCTTGGCCTGGATACGCAGGTAATACGCTGATTCGCAGGCTTCGATCGGCAGGATCGGGTGGTCCGACAGCGAGTCCGGCTGGAAGGCCAGGTGCGGCACGCGATTCTCCGGATCGGAGGTCATGGCCCGGACCACATCGACCAGGTCGGCCACCACCGAGGATGCGGTAGGTTCCATGCCAGCGCCAGCGCCGTAAAACAAGGTGGAGCCAGCGGCATCGCCGTTGACCATGACAGCGTTCATTACGCCATTGACGTTGGCAATCAGGCGATCGGATGGAATCAGCGTGGGGTGTACGCGCAGCTCGATGCCGTTGGCAGTGCTGCGGGCAACGCCCAGGTGCTTGATACGGTAGCCAAGCGCTTCTGCGTAGTTCACATCGGCAGTCGTCAGCTTGGTGATGCCTTCGGTGTAGGCCTTGTCGAACTGCAGCGGAATACCAAAGGCAATGGAAGCCAGGATGGTGAGCTTGTGCGCAGCATCGATACCTTCGACGTCAAAGGTTGGGTCGGCTTCGGCATAGCCCAGGGCCTGGGCTTCGGCCAACACGTCAGGGAAGGCACGGCCTTTCTCACGCATCTCGGTGAGAATGAAGTTGCCGGTACCGTTGATGATCCCCGCTACCCAGTTGATGCGGTTGGCCGACAGTCCTTCACGAATTGCCTTGATCACGGGAATGCCACCGGCTACGGCTGCTTCGAAGGCAACGATAACGCCCTTTTCGCGTGCCTTGGCGAAGATTTCATTGCCATGCTCGGCAATCAGCGCCTTGTTGGCGGTGACAACATGCTTGCCGTTATCGATCGCCTTGAGCACCAGATCACGGGCAATGGTGTAGCCGCCAATCAGCTCGATGACAATGTCGATTTCCGGGTTCGTTGCGACCTCGAATACATCAGCGGTAATGGGGGTACCGGTAATCTGGCAATTCGGGTTTGGCGAACGCATGGCAATCTGCGCCACTTCGATACCACGCCCGGCACGACGGGCGATTTCCTCGGCGTTACGCTGAAGTACATTGAAGGTACCGCCACCGACGGTCCCCAACCCACAGATGCCTACTTTGACCGGTTTCACTGTGAACTCCCCATTGAACGAACGGCGCTAAGCCGTCCGTGATATCAGCCGTCTCCCCATGGTGACGGCTCGCTTGTTGAATTATTTACCGCCGGCCAATGCCAGCTTGGCTACCTGTGGTGCCGGTTGATAACCCGGGATTACCTGGCCGTCTTCAAGAACGATGGCCGGGGTACCGTTGACACCAATGGACTGGCCCAACTGGAACTGTTTGCTGACCGGATTGGCACATTTGGCAGCTTTGATTTCTTTGCCGTCGATCATCTTGTCCAGAGCGCCCTTGCGGTCGCTGGAGCACCAGACGGCTTGCAGTTGTTCATCGCCCGCGGAGCCGAGACCCTGACGCGGGAAGGCTACATAGCGCACTTCAATACCGCGGCGGTTTAACTCGGGAACTTCGGCATGCAGCTTGTGGCAGTACGGGCAGGTAGTGTCGGTAAACACAGTGATGTGCGATTTGGTTTCGCCCTTGGCAGGATAAACCACCATCTCTGCGGCTGGAATAGCATTGATGGTCTTGGCGATGGCCTGACGCTCGGTTTTTTCAGTCAGGTTGACCGGCTTACCGTCCTGGATCTGGTAGAGATAGCCCTGCATGACGAACTGGCCGTCGGGGCTGGCGTACAGTACCCGACCGCCCTGCAGCTTCACTTCGTAAAGGCCGTTCAACGGGCTGGAGGCAACACTTTCAACCGGCAAGCCCAACTCCAGGGTTTGCAGGGTCTTGCGGATCGTCTGCTCGGCGGTATCGGTAGCAGCAGCAAAAGTACTGACCAACGCCAGGGCGGCGGTGGCGATAATCTGGGTCACGCGCATGGGAACTCCTGAAGGCGGGCAAAGAGCCGGTGAGCAACGCGCGTCTTGAAATAACGGCGGTCGAACGGCCCTTGATGCAAACCGTCCAAGCCTACCACAACATCCCCGCGCAGACCGCCCCCAGGCGACACATGCGCGGTGCACTCAGCCACGTGGATGATGGCGCGCATGCAACTCCTGCAATCGCGCACGGGCCACATGGGTATAGATTTGCGTGGTGGACAGGTCGCTGTGTCCGAGCAACATCTGCACCACACGCAGGTCGGCGCCGTGATTGAGTAAATGAGTGGCAAAAGCATGGCGCAAGGTATGCGGCGAAAGGCTTTTACCGATGCCGGCGACCTGAGCCTGGTGCTTGATGCGGTGCCAGAAGGTCTGCCGGGTCATCTGCTCGCCACGCAGGCTGGGAAACAACACATCGCTTGGGCGACCGCCGAGCATTTCGATGCGCCCATCGCGCAGGTAGCGCTCGATCCACACCACCGCCTCTTCCCCCATCGGCACCAGGCGCTCCTTGCTGCCTTTACCCATCACGCGCAATACGCCCTGGCGTAGATTGACCTGGTCCAGGGTCAGGCTCACCAGTTCGGTTACACGCAAACCACAAGCATAGAGAACCTCCAGCATTGCCCGGTCGCGCTGACCAATCGGCTCGCTCAGGTCCGGCGCTTGTAGCAACGCCTCCACGTCGTCCTCGGACAAAGACTTGGGCAATGGCCGTCCCAACTGGGGCATGTCGACCTGCAGGGTTGGATCGATGCCGATCAGCTTTTCCCTGAGCAAATAACGATAAAAGCCACGCACACCGGAGAGAAAACGTGCAGTAGAACGAGGCTTGTAGCCTTGATCCAGGCGCCAGGCCAGATGATCGAGAATCAACTCACGACCAGCAGCGGGCAACGCGACGCCTTGCTCCTGGAGCCAGCCATTGAACAAGGCCAGGTCACTTCGATAAGCGTCGCGGGTATTGTCGGACAGGCCCTTCTCCAGCCACAGGGCATCGAGGAACTGGTCTATCAGAGGATGCTCTAGTGCGGGCATGACAACTCGAAGGCAAAAGACAAAATCGGAAAATTGCCGCTAGTCTTCCACAACACGGTCGGCATAGGGAATTGGAATGAACGATCAACAAATATTGCTGACTTTCGGCGGCATCGGTGGTGCCGCCCTCGCCTGCCAGTGGCTGGCCTGGCGCCTGAAACTGCCTGCGATCCTCTTTCTGCTGCTCAGCGGCATTCTTGCCGGGCCGATTCTTGGTTGGCTTGACCCACAACAGATGTTCGGCCCACTGCTGATGCCCCTCGTTTCACTGGCGGTTGCGCTGATTCTGTTCGAAGGCAGCCTGACCCTGCACCTGTCGCAATGGCGCGAAATCGGCACGGTTGTCCGGCGCATGGTAACCCTCGGCGCACTGTCTACCTGGATAATCATCACCGTCGCTACCCACTGGCTGCTCGGTTTCGACTGGTTACTGGCGACCCTGTTCGGCACCCTGACACTGGTCACCGGCCCCACGGTCATTGTGCCGATGCTGCGCGTGGTGCGCCCCAAATCCACGATTGCCAATATCCTGCGTTGGGAAGGCATTGTCATCGACCCGATCGGCGCCCTGCTGGCAGTGGTGGTATACAGCTTCATCATTGCCAGCGCGGCCGGTAACGGCCTGAGCCAGAGCCTGATGACCTTTGCCGGCGTGATTCTCTGCGGGAGTGCCTTCGGCGCAGCCGGTGGCTGGATACTTGGGCAGGTCATGCGCGAGCAGTGGCTCCCCGAATACCTGCACAATCTCGCCTCTCTGGCCGCCGTGCTGGGGATCTTCATTGCCGCCAACCAGGTCATGCATGAGTCCGGCCTGCTGGCGGTGACCATCATGGGTATGTGGCTGGCCAACATGAAAGGGGTGGACGTCCGGCAAATCCTGCACTTCAAGGAAAACCTCAGCGTCTTGCTGATATCAGGCCTGTTCATCCTCCTCGCCGCTCGCCTGGATCTCAATGCACTGCTTGGCCTTGGCCCGGCGGTATTGGCCCTGCTGTTGGTGATCCAGCTGATCGCGCGGCCATTGAACGTGGCGCTATCAACCTGGGGCTCGCAACTGAACTGGAGAGAACGTGCCTTGCTGAGCTGGATCGCCCCCCGCGGAATCGTGGCAGCGGCGGTGTCGGCAATCTTCGCCATTCGTCTGCATGAAGCCGGACACCAGGGCGCCCTACTGCTGGTACCGCTGACTTTTGCCGTTATTATCGGCACAGTCGTGCTGCAAAGCGCCACAGCGCGCCCCCTGGCACGCATGCTCAAGGTTGCCGAACCCGCGCCCAGCGGCTTTCTAATCGTTGGCGCCAACCCACCGGCCAGGACCATCGCCAAGGCATTGCAGCAACTGGACTGCCGCGTATTGCTGACCGATTCGAGCTGGGAGAACATCCGCGCAGCACGCATGGAAGGGCTGCCCACCTACTTTGGCAACCCGGCCTCGCAACATGCCGATGCCCACCTGGACCTGGTCGGTTTGGGGCATCTGCTCGGACTTTCGCCTTCTGGAGAGCTGAACACCTTGGCCTGTGCGCGCTTTCGCCATGACTTTGGCCATGCACGCCTGTTTGTGCTCGCCAGCGGCCTGGAAGCGCGCCGCAGCGACAAGCACCGCGCCAGCAATGAACATCGCGGACACGTTCTCGGCAGCCAGGAGCTGACCTATGTACAACTGGCCAACCGCCTGCACCAGGGCGCTGAGCTGTACAGCACCCACCTGACCGAGACCTTTGGTTGGGAGGACTACCAGGCGTTGCATGGCCAACGTGCGACCTTGCTGTTTGCTCGAGACAGCAGCGGCTGGGTGCATGTGTTTGGCCCAGAAAGCGTGCTCAAGCCAAGCGCGGGCTGGACGGTGGTGGCATTGATCCAGCCCGAAGTTGAATGATGGTCGTTAGCCCATCTGCCCTGCACTCAGCCGCTGCGTGCCCAGGGTGAGTTCAAAACCCTGGCAACACCGGCACCGGGCGCTTGTCTTCGTCGATAGCCACAAAGCTGAACAGGCCATGGATCGCCTTCTCGCGACTGTCACAGCTCATGCTTTCGACAAACACTTCAACCTCGACCTTGAGGCTGGTGTTGCCTACCGTCGCCACCCGCCCGACCAACTCAACAATGGAACCAGCAGCAATCGGATGCTTGAAATCGATTCGGTCAGTGGACACAGTCACCAGCGGCAACCGGCAAAAACGCGTGGCAGCGATAAACGATACTTCATCCATCCAGGCCAAAGCGGTACCACCGAACAAGGTGTTGTGATGGTTTGTGGTGGACGGGAACACCGCCTTGGTAACGCGAGTTACCGACAGTTCGGTACGGCGTTCGATTTCCTGCTCTCTTGAACTCATAAACTTCACATCTGGGACAAATTACAGACAACAAAAAAGCAGCCCGAAGGCTGCTTTTTTCGCATGGTGGCCGCAGCCACCGGTCAAACTGTCATCAGGACAGTTTTTCCTTGATGCGAGCGGCTTTACCGGACAGGTCGCGCAGGTAGTACAGCTTGGCTTTACGCACGTCACCACGACGTTTCACGGCCAGGCTGTCGATTTGCGGGCTGTAGGTCTGGAAAGTACGCTCAACACCAACACCGTTGGAGATTTTACGAACAGTGAAAGCACTGTTCACACCACGGTTACGCTTGGCGATGACAACGCCTTCGAAAGCCTGCAGACGCGAACGATCGCCTTCCTTCACTTTCACCTGAACGACGATGGTGTCGCCCGGGGCAAAGGTCGGGATCTCTTTGGTCATCTGCTCTGCTTCGAGTGCAAGGATGATTTTGTTAGTCATGCTGTGCTCCTAAGGTAAATCAATTGGATTTACCATCGATACGTTAACTATCGTCCCGCTCACGGAGGTATTCCGTCAGCAGCTTCTTCTCTTCTCCAGAAAGTGAGCGACTTTCCAGAAGATCGGCGCGTCGTTCATAGGTCCGCCCAAGGGACTGCTGTAAACGCCATCGCCGGATATGTGCATGGTTGCCACTAAGCAACACGTCGGGAACACGCTGATCCGCATACACCTCCGGTCGGGTGTAGTGCGGGCAATCAAGCAGACCGTCAGTGAAGGAATCTTCCTCCGCCGAGTCCGCATGCCCTAAAGCTCCGGGCAGCAGCCGCGTAACCGCATCAATCAGGACCATCGCCGGCAGCTCACCACCGGACAACACATAATCACCAATCGACCACTCTTCATCGACATGAGCATCAATAAAACGCTCGTCAATGCCTTCATAACGACCGGCTATCAGAATCAACGATTCGTGCTTCGCCAGGTCCTTGACCGCCGACTGAGTCAGCTTGCGGCCTTGTGGGCTCAGGTAAATTACCTTTGCCGCCTCTCCGGTTGCCTGCCTTGCATCCACCAGGGCATCTTCCAGAGGCTTGATCTTCATCACCATGCCTGGACCACCGCCAAAAGGCCGATCATCCACCGTATGGTGTCGATCTGTGGTGTAGTCCCGCGGGTTCCAGCAGGTCAATTGCAACAACCCCTGTTTTACCGCTCGGCTGGTAATGCCGTACTCACTGATGGCCGAGAACATCTCGGGAAACAGCGTGATGACGTCTACGCGCAGGCTGGCCATTGCTTAGAAGTCCGCGTCCCATTCCACCCTCATTTCGCCTGCATCCAGGTCGATTGCCAGCACGCATTGCTCTGTATAGGGCAACAACCGCTCGCGATCATCCAGGCTGCCTGCGCAGGGCTTGACCACCAATACATCATTCGCGCCGGTCTCCAACAGGTGATCAACCTTGCCGAACAGTTGTTCGTCCTGGTTGATGACTTTCAGGCCTACCAACTGGTACCAGTAGTACTCGTCGCTAGACAGGTTGGGCAGAAGGCTTCGCGAGATACAAATCTCATAACCGCTCAGAAGACGCGCTTCATCACGATCGTCGAGGCCTTTGAGCTTGGCGACCAGATCCTTTTGAGTGGAACGGCCACTGACCAGCTCGACCTGTTTCACCACGCCTTCGCGCCGAAGCGTCCAGTTGCGGTACCCCAACAGGTTTTCAATCGGATCAGTAAAGGAATAAACCTTCACTTCGCCGCGAACGCCGTGAACCGAAAAAATCTTGCCGACAACGATCAAATCGTCAGCACTTTCTGGCGTCGCGTTCATATTGCTCAGGCAGCAGCCTTGGCAGCGTCCTTCAGCAGCTGAGCAACGCGCTCAGACGGCTGCGCGCCAACGCTCAACCAGTGAGCAACGCGGTCTTGCTTAACGGACAGACGAACTTCCTGGCCACGAGCGATAGGGTTGAAGAAACCAACCTGCTCGATGTGCGAACCGGTAACTGGGTTACGCGAGTCGGTCACGGTCAGGGTGTAGAATGGGCGCTTTTTAGAGCCACCACGGGCAAGACGGATGGTTAGCATTGAACATCGTTCCTGTAGTCGGTGCTGCAAATCATAATGCACAGCGGGCACACGGGTGCCCGAAAGGCCGCATATTCTCAAGGAATACACGGACTTTTGCAAATGCCTTTTTAGCTCAAGCAAAAAGGCCCGCCTGTCGATCTGCGAATAACGCTGCCTCTATATAAGGCAACAGTGTCCTACCGCACGGACCAAGAATGTTAACTTCGGCCCGGCGCAGGTTCCGGTCGTCGGTGCGACATGCACCGACAACCTGAATCAGGTTACAGCTTTGGCATGCCACCGCCGGGCATCATTCCGCCCAGGCCGCGCATCATTTTCGCCATGCCACCTTTGGCAGAAAACTTCTTCATCATTTTCTGCATTTGCTTGTGCTGCTTGATCAAGCGACCAATGTCCTGCACCTGGGTGCCGGAACCCAGGGCGATCCGGCGCTTGCGCGAACCACTGATCAGTTCAGGGTCGCGGCGCTCGGCCGGGGTCATCGAGTTGATGATCGCTTCCATCTGCTTGAACTGCTTTTCGGCTGCGCCTTGGGCATTGCCCATTTGCGCCAGGTTTACCCCGCCGATACTTGGCAGTTTATCCATGAGGCCGCCGAGGCCGCCCATGTTCTTCATTTGTTGCAGCTGGTCACGGAAGTCTTCGAGGTCGAAGCCTTTGCCTTTCTTCAGCTTCTTGGCCAGCTTGTCGGCCTTTTCCTTGTCGAGGGTCTGTTCGGCCTGTTCGATCAGGCTGAGCACATCACCCATACCCAGGATGCGCGAGGCAATACGGTCCGGGTGAAACGGTTCGAGCGCTTCGCTCTTCTCACCCATACCGATGAACTTGATCGGCTTGCCGGTGATGGCACGCACCGAGAGCGCCGCACCGCCACGGGCATCACCATCGACCTTGGTCAGGATCACGCCGGTCAGCGGCAACGCATCACCAAAGGCCTTGGCGGTGTTGGCCGCGTCCTGGCCGGTCATGGCATCGACGACGAACAGCGTCTCGATCGGCTTGACGGCAGCGTGCAGGTCCTTGATCTCGGCCATCATCTCGGCGTCGATGTGCAAGCGACCTGCGGTATCGACGATCACCACGTCGATGAATTTCAGCTTGGCTTCGCGAATGGCGGCTTCAGCGATAGCCACTGGCTTCTGGCTGATATCAGACGGGAAGAAAGTAACGCCGATGTCGGTTGCCAGGGTTTCCAGCTGTTTGATTGCAGCAGGACGGTAAACGTCGGCCGACACAACCATTACCGATTTTTTCTTGCGCTCCTTGAGGA
This sequence comes from Pseudomonas auratipiscis, assembly GCF_036324085.1. Classification (NCBI taxonomy): domain Bacteria; kingdom Pseudomonadati; phylum Pseudomonadota; class Gammaproteobacteria; order Pseudomonadales; family Pseudomonadaceae; genus Pseudomonas; species Pseudomonas auratipiscis. Next base: position 36,844 of record NZ_JAZDCU010000027.1, on the reverse strand, counting down.
AGCGCGCCAGTTTGCCGGCAGTGGTGGTCTTGCCCGCGCCCTGCAAGCCCGCCATCAGCACCACGGCCGGAGGGGCGGCATTGAGCGTCAGGTCTTCGTTGGCGGCGCCCATCAAGCCTTCAAGTTCGGCTTGAACGATCTTCACGAACGCCTGGCCTGGCGTCAGGCTACGCGACACTTCGGTGCCGACCGCACGTTCCTTGATTTTGTTGACGAAATCCTTGACCACCGGCAGGGCGACGTCAGCCTCGAGCAACGCCATGCGCACTTCACGCAGGGTGTCTTTGATGTTGTCTTCGGTCAGCTTGGCCTTGCCAGTGACATGGCGCAACGTCTGTGACAGACGGTCGGTCAGGTTTTCAAACATGGTGATCCTTTCAGGTTCTGTAGAACCGAGGTTTATCAGCTGCCTCTGGCGTATTCGACGGGCCTTGGGCAGGGGCAGATCGGCGATTATAACGAAGACTCGGGCAAGCGCACACCTCGCCGTCGGCTGACAGTCTTCCTTGGCAGGCGCGTTCTATGCCAAACTCAATTCTTTTCGGGCTTGCCTAACAGGACTTATGCTCCCCTTGTCACCCAGCTTGCTACCCAATCTTATCGCCGCCTGCCTGTATGCCGCCGCGACCCTCTATCAAGGCTCCCGTCTGGCGCAAGGTGCCAAGGCCGACAAACGCCTGCTCGGCCTGCTTGGCGCGCTTGCGGTCATTTCCCAGGGCACCGCACTGTTCTGGCAGTTGCTCACGCCTCTGGGGCTGAGCCTGGACTTCTTCAGTGCTGCCAGCCTGATCGCAATGGCGGTGATCACCCTCACGCTGCTGGCCTGCCTGCGCATCCCGGTGGAAAACCTTTTGGTGCTGCTGTTTCCGCTAGGCATGGCCACGGCGCTGATGGCCCAGTTCGCACCATCGGGAACAGTACCGCTGATCAACGAAGAGACCGGTATCCTCGCGCATATACTGCTGTCGATACTGGCTTACGGACTGTTTACCATCGCCGTGTTCCAGTCGTTGCTGTTGCTGGTGCAAGACCACCAGCTCAAGCACAAGCATCCTTCCGGCCTGATCCGCAACTTCCCCCCACTGCAGACCATGGAAAGCTTGCTGTTCGGCTTTCTCTGGACCGGCTGGGGCTTGTTGTCGCTATCGCTGATATCCGGCTGGCTGTTCCTCGACAATCTGTTTGCCCAACACCTGGTACACAAGACCCTGTTGGCGTGCCTGGCCTGGATAGTCTTCAGCGTATTGCTGTGGGGCCGCACCCGCCTTGGTTGGCGTGGCCACAAGGCAATCCGCTGGACCCTGGCCGGTTTCTGCCTGCTGATGCTTGCCTACTTCGGGAGCAAGCTGGTGCGTGAATTCATCCTGCATATCTGACAGGCACAGGTAAATGGACGAACTGCCGTTAGGACCCTTGCTTGGCATTCTGGCCCTGGCGCTGCTCTGGTCGGCAATATTCACTGCGGTGGACGCCGCCCAGCAGCAACTCAACAGCGCGCGACGCAACGGTCTGACGGACGAACATCCGGAACTGGCGGTCGCACCACAATCGCTGGTGCTCTGCTCGACCCTGGGCAAGTTGCTGGTCCTGGCTCTGGCCTGCCTGCTGGGTCAACGCTATAGCGGCGAACAAGGTTTCTGGCTTAGCGGCCTGGCAGGCGCAGCCCTTGTACTGATCCTGGCCGAGTACCTGCCACGGCAATTGGCGCGGCGCAATCCACAGACGTTCATTACCTTGGGCAACAGCTTGCTCAAAGCGCCATTGAAGATGCTCCAGCCCCTGGCCTGGCTACTCGATGGCTGTGCGCGAGTGCTGCTGCGTCCGTTTCGGGTTCAGCCCCACGCGGTGACCCTGCACGACCAGGGCAGCTACGATACTGCCCCAGAAGAACAACTGCATGCCGACTACCGCCTCAATCTTCCCGAAAGCCTGCTGGCCCTGGACAAAATCACTGTCAACGACATTCTGGTACCGCGCAATGATGTCGACGGCATCAATCTCGACGACCCGATCGAGCAGATCATCGAACAGCTGATCATCAGCCGTCACACGCGCCTGCCGGTCTATCACAGCGACATCAACCAGGTTGAAGCCATACTCAACACCAAGCTGATCAGCCATTTGCTGCCCAAGGCCGAATTGACCCGCGAAGCCCTGCAGGCAGCCTGCTACGACCCCTACTTCGTGCCTGAAAGCACCCCCTTGCAACTGCAGTTGCTCAACTTTCACAAGCAACAACGGCGCCTCGGCGTAGTGGTCGATGAGTATGGCGAAGTGCTGGGCATCGTTACCCTGGAAGACATTCTCGAAGAAATCGTCGGCGAATTCGAAGACGAGCACAGCCTGGACAATCCGCACATCCACCCTCAAGCCGATGGGCGCTTCGTCATCGAAGGAACGGTGTCGATCCGCGAGCTGAACCGCAGCCTGGGTTGGCACCTCCCCAGCGATGGCCCGAAAACGCTAAATGGCCTGGTCACCGAAGCCCTGGAAAGTATCCCGGCCAGCGCGGTATGTCTGAAAATTGGTCGTTACCGGCTGGAAATTCTCGAAACAGAAGACAATTGTGCCAGTCGCATACTGGTCTGGACGGTAACTCGCTAGCTATACTCGGCCAACGCTTACCCAGCCTGGCCGTCTCGCTTGCTACCCGCACCCTGCGTCTCCCGGCCAGCCCGCATCACTGAATAATGCGCATTTTTCCGGCACTGCTTCACACCCCCGAAGATTGCCCGCGCCGCCCCTATCCCCAACGGGCGTATGCTCAGTCACGCGACCAACAACAATATGCTCCGGCGCCTGCCCGCTGCTACCTGCCTGTGCAGGACAGCTACTGCGCCCATGGAGTACTCGACTGTCAGGGATAATCGCATGACAACCAGCAGCACCTACGCCGAAACGGCCCAGGCCAGCCCCGGCAATTCGCCGGCGAGAGTGGCAACCGCCAGCTTCATCGGCACCGCCATCGAGTTCTACGACTTTTATGTCTACGCCACCGCCGCCGCCCTGGTGATTGGCCCGGTGTTCTTTCCGCAGACCTCTGGCACCGCCCAGATGCTTTCGGCCTTTCTCACCTTTGGTATTGCCTTCCTCGCTCGTCCCCTGGGTTCAGCCCTATTCGGCCACTTCGGCGACCGCATCGGACGTAAATCCACCTTGGTGGCATCGCTACTGCTGATGGGGGTCTGTACCACCCTGATCGGTGTACTGCCGGGCTACGACAGCATCGGGGCCTGGGCACCGATCCTGTTGTGCGTACTGCGTTTTGGCCAGGGCTTGGGCCTGGGCGGTGAATGGGGCGGCGCAGCACTGCTGGCCACTGAAAACGCGCCCAAAGGTAAGCGTGCCTGGTTTGGCATGTTCCCCCAGCTTGGGCCTTCAATCGGCTTTCTGGCCGCCAACGGCCTATTCCTGACCCTCGCCATGACGCTGACCGACGAGCAGTTCCGCAGTTGGGGCTGGCGCATTCCCTTCCTGCTCAGCGCAGCACTGGTCATTGTTGGCCTGTATGTACGGCTCAAGCTCGAAGAAACTCCAGTGTTCGCCAAAGCCATTGCCCGTCACGAACGGGTGAAAATGCCGGTGGTCGAACTTTTCGCCAACTACTGGATGCCGGTTCTGCTCGGCGCCTCGGCCATGGTGGTGTGTTACGCCCTGTTCTATATATCCACAGTGTTCTCGCTCAGTTATGGCGTGTCCACCTTGGGATACAGTCGCGAAACCTTCCTCGGCCTGCTGTGCTTCGCCGTGCTGTTCATGGCCCTGGCCACGCCGCTGTCGGCCTGGTTGAGCGACAAATACGGGCGCAAACCGGTGCTGATCGTCGGTGCGATCCTGGCAATTCTTTCGGGCTTTACCATGCAGCCGTTGCTGACCTCGGGCTCAACTGCAGGGGTGGCACTGTTCCTGGCCATCGAGCTGTTTCTGATGGGCGTGACATTTGCCCCGATGGGCGCATTGCTGCCCGAACTGTTCCCGACCCACGTGCGTTATACCGGCGCCTCGGCAGCCTACAACCTGGGCGGAATTGTCGGTGCTTCGGCTGCACCGTTCTTTGCCCAGAAGCTGGTAACGATGGGCGGTTTGAGCTGGGTTGGCGGGTATGTCTCGGCAGCAGCGCTGTTAAGCCTGATTGCCGTCCTGTGCCTGAAAGAAACCCGGCACTCGGAGCTCTGAAAGCTGCAAGCTGCAAGCTGCAAGCGATCGTGCTTGCAGCTTGCAGCTTGCGGCGTTTAGAACTCGACGCTGACCGCTTGGGAGGCACGAGTAGCTTTGGCTCGGGCGGTGTCGATAGATTCGTCACGGGCCAGGCACACCCCCATGCGGCGCTGGCCATTGACCTCAGGCTTGCCGAACAGACGAATGGCTGTATCCGGCTCGCTCAGGGCTGCACCCAGGTTGGCGAACGAGGTCTGTTGCGATTGCCCTTCCACCAGGATTACCGCCGATGCCGATGGGCCAAACTGACGAATAAGTGGAATCGGCAGGCCGAGAATGGCGCGGGCATGCAAGGCGAATTGCGACAGGTCCTGGGAGATCAGGGTCACAAGGCCGGTATCGTGCGGTCGCGGGGATACTTCGCTGAACCACACCTGATCACCTTTGATGAACAGCTCCACACCGAACAGACCCCGACCGCCCAATGCCTCAGTAACAGCCTTGGCTACGCGTTCGGACTCGGCCAACGCCACCGGGCTCATGGCCTGCGGCTGCCACGATTCCTGATAGTCGCCTTTTTCCTGGCGATGCCCCACCGGTGCACAGAAGGTGGTCCCGCCGATGTGGCGTACAGTCAGCAGCGTAATTTCGTAATCAAAGTCGATGAAGCCTTCAATGATCACTCGCCCCTTGCCGGCACGACCACCCTCTTGAGCGTAGTCCCAGGCTTTTTGCACATCGTCTGTGCTGCGCAGCAAGCTCTGGCCTTTGCCCGATGAACTCATCACCGGCTTTACCACACAGGGGAAGCCCAGGTCTTCGACCGCTTTGCGATAGTCTTCGAAGGTATCGGCAAAATGGTAAGGCGAGGTCGGCAGATCCAGCTCCTCAGCAGCCAAGCGCCGAATACCTTCGCGGTTCATGGTCAACTGGGTAGCACGGGCGGTCGGTACCACGGTGAAACCTTCATTTTCCAGCTCGACCAGGGTCGCGGTGGCGATGGCTTCGATTTCCGGCACGATGTAGTGCGGCTTCTCGGCCTCGATCACTGCCCGCAGGGTCGCGCCATCGAGCATGTTGACCACATGGCTGCGATGGGCCACTTGCATGGCAGGGGCGTTGGCGTAACGGTCCACGGCAATCACTTCAACGCCCAGGCGTTGCAGCTCGATCACGACTTCCTTGCCCAACTCGCCACAGCCACAAAGCAGTACGCGGGTCGCTGTCGGCGACAATGGGGTTCCGATACGAGTCATTTCAGGTCCTCAGAGGGAAGGAATCCCGGGCTGCCCTTAAACGGTGCAGGCCAGTGAAAAGGAGCGACATTTTACATGAACTGCAGCACATGGCCTCAGCCAACAATGGCACGCTTGCGCAGACGCCAGGCCATGATCAGCCAGACAGCCGTCACCCCGGCGAACTTTGAAGCCAGTGCGGTACCGATCACCACCGGCGTCAAGGCGCCGATCATGCCGAAGAAGATCAAGGTGTCGATGGGAATGCTCAACGCCGAGCTCAACCACAAGCGATCGTGCAAGGGACGCTTGGTAATACTGAAGACCAGCCAGTCAATAAGCTCGGAGACGGCGAATGCGGTCGCACTGGCCAAGGCAATGGCAGGCTCGGAGGTCACATAGGACAGCACCAGCGCCACCAACATAGCCACCAGAGCGCCATGGCCGTAACGGGTTTGCACCATATCGCGCAGGATGAACACCAGTCCGCCCCAGGCAGACCAGATGACGTCCAGGTGCGGGGCGCTGGAGAAGGCGTAGTTGATCAGCACGACGCTGCTGATGTAGGCAATCAGAAAAGGCATGGAATAGACCGCTGGACAAGCCCTACAGGGTACTTGAGCGACCGCTTGCGGCCAAGTGCCAGATCAGCACGTGACGCTGCCGACGCTGAGCATCATCCCCGCCGCCACTGCCCGCTCATGACACAATTTGAGCACCTGCCGGCGCTCGATGTTGTCCATCCGTCCCCAGCGGGTAATTTCTGTAGCGCTGCGCTGGCAGCCCGTGCAGATGTCGGCCTCATCCAGGGCGCAGATATGCACGCAGGGCGACGCGACCGGGCGTTCACTACTGCTCATCAATCCTCCTGCGGGGCCAGGTCACGGGCATAACGCTCGGCGTTATGCACATAATGCGCGGCGCTTGCCTCAAGCATTTTCTTCTGCGCCTCGGTCAGCTCGCGCACCACCTTGCCGGGAGAGCCCATCACCAATGATCCGTCAGGAATTTCCTTGCCCTCCGGAATCAGTGCATTGGCGCCAATAATGCAATATTTGCCGATACGCGCACCGTTGAGGATGACCGCATTGATACCGACCAGACTGTAGTCGCCGACACTGCAGCCATGCAGCATGGCGTTGTGGCCGACAGTCACGCCTTTGCCCAAGGTGAGTGGCGAGCCCATGTCGGTATGCATCACTGTACCGTCCTGGACGTTACTGTTCTCGCCAATATCGATCAGCTCGTTATCACCGCGCAGCACTGCGCCGAACCAGACGCTGGCCCCCGCCTGCAGTCGCACTTTGCCAATCAGCGTGGCAGTGGGCGCAGCCCAACTGCGTGGATGGGTCTCGACCTTCAGGTCGCCCAGACGATATTTCATGCGTGGTTCCTCACGGTCCGGCAATGACGGCGGGTGGGCCCGCTCAAATTGGAATGAAGCGTTCAGGCGGATGGTGCAGATTGATATCGGCATCGTAAAGCAAGTTGACCAGCTCGACGATCATGATCGCGGAGAGCCCCCAGATTTTATATTCGCCAAAGCGATAACTGGGCACATACCAACTGCGCCCCTGGTAATCGATACGGTGAGTATGATCGCGGGGATCCTGGCGGAAAAACTCCAGGGGCACAGTGAACACGGCGGCAATTTCAGCGTCGTTGGCCCGGTATTCGACAAAGTCGGGAATCAAGCCGACGAACGGCGTCACCTTTAACCCATGCAGGGAAATCAGAGGGCTCAAAGGGCCGATAATCTCCACCAGTCCTGGCGGCAGGCCAATTTCCTCTTCGGCTTCACGCAAGGCGGTGAACACCAGATCGGGGTCTTCAGGGTCACGCCGACCGCCCGGAAAGGCGACCTCGCCGCCATGGGTCGACAAGCCCTTGGCACGTAACGTTAGTACCAGCTCAGGCGCTTCGCTGCGGGTAATGGGCAATAACACTGCAGCCTCGGGAAAACGGTGATCGGTTTCCAGGGTGCCCGGCGTATGACTGCTCACGCGGCGAAGTAGCTCGTCCAGCATTGCTCTCTCTCGATTCCAAAGCTTGGTCAGCATGATGCACCAAAGCCGCGAGCCGCCCAAGCCCTGAGGTGAACCGACTTGCAGCGGCGATGAAAGTCGCGCCAAGATAAGCACAACCTATAGGAATAAAAGCATGAAATTCTGCAGTGCGTGCGCCAATCCGGTAATTCAGCGTATTCCCGACGGTGATACTCGCCTGCGTTACGTCTGCGACCACTGTCACACTGTCCACTACCAAAATCCCAATATCGTCGCCGGGGTACTTCCGACCCTGGGCCAGCAGGTCTTGTTGTGCCGTCGAGCCATCGAGCCACGGCGCGGCTACTGGACCCTGCCGGCGGGCTTTATGGAGAACGGAGAAACCCTGGAACAGGCCGCCCGTCGCGAAACCATCGAGGAAGCCTGCGCCCGGGTCGGGCAGATGAGCCTCTACCAATTATTCGATCTGCCGCACATCAACCAGGTCCATGTATTTTTTCGCGCCGAACTCGCCGACCGGGATTTCGCCGTCGGCGTCGAAAGCCTGGAAGTGAGACTTTTCGATGAAAGTGAGATCCCGTGGGACGAGCTGGCTTTCAGGACCGTCAGTCGTACCCTAGAATGCTACTATCGCGACCGTATCGAGCAGTACTACCCGATTGGCAACGAATACTTGCCGCCATTGCTCGTTCCGTCACCCAACACCTAGTTTTCAGGGATATCGTTTCATGCGCTGGTTGCTTGCCCTTTTCTGCCTCAGTGTGGCTTCGGTGTCCCAGGCAGCGTTTACCGAAACCATCGTCACCAAGCCAATTGAGAAGGTCGCGCCCTCGCCTCTGCAACTCAAGCCCCAGCAATCCTCGATCGACAAGATCCTGGTGCTCAAATCCGAGCGACGCCTGCAACTGATCAGCGCCGGGTCCCCGCTGAAAACCTATCGCATCTCCCTGGGCAAACAGCCCAAGGGCGCCAAACAGCGCGAAGGCGACAAGCGTACCCCCGAGGGCTTCTACTGGATTGATTGGCGCAAAGTCAGCGACCGTTACAACCTGGCCATGCATGTGTCTTACCCGAACATCAGCGATTCGGCACGTGCGCGGCGCGAAGGCGTACCACCTGGCGGAATGATCATGATCCACGGCACCCCTCTGGACGAAGAGTATCCAGAAGAAGTCTTCCATACCCTGGACTGGACCGAAGGCTGCATCGCCATGACCAACAGCGACATGCGCGAGGTCTGGAACCTGGTGCCAGACGGCACGATGATCGAAATTCGCCCCTGAGAATTTGCCAATTCTCCTCTCCGGCGCATCGCGCCGGAAATTCCCTACCCAATTCCAACTTCTGCCCTACAGCGCTATCGGCCCGGTATCGCATCCAAACGAATAGTAGCGTCCATAGAATCCGTGCATTCGGATAAACGCGGGTGTTCTCAGCACCCAACGCCCTGGACGCCACCTTATGCCTTTTGCCTGCAGACCCGCTGGCTCATGCCTTCGCCCCGGGCAATTGAGCGCTCTTGCCCTTGGTCTCGTGTTGTGGACCATCCCCTCGACTGCGTCCGAAAGCCATCCAGCGGTGCAACAACTGCAGGACCAGCGCCAGCAGCGCGAACAACTGGAACAACGCCAACGCCTGCGCACGTTGCAACGCGCGGACGAAGCATCCACCGAAATCGACAAACAACTTACCCCTGCAGATACAGGTGCGTGCTGGCCATTGCAGGGCGTGCGCCTGGCAGGCAACCAGCAACTGTCATCGGCCGAACTCAGTGACGCGCTTACAGAGTTGATCCTGCCGTGCATGAGCCCGGCGCGAATTAATCAGATCCTCAAAGCTATTACCCAGCGGTACCTCCAGTCCGGTTACTTGGCCAGCCGGCCGTACCTGGCAGCGCCTCTGGTCGCCGGTGGCACACTGGATATTGTGATTATCGAAGGCTATGTCGAGTCGATCGAACTCGCTGACCCTGCCTTGCCCCTGTCATTGAACAGTGCATTTCCCTCATTGCTGGGACAACCCTTGCGCCTGACTGAACTGGAGCAAGGCATGGACCAATTGAACCGGTTGAGGGCATTCGATCTGGGTGCCGATATTCTTCCGGGCAGTCGCCAAGGTGCAAGCCGGGTCGTGGTGGTCCCCAGGCAAATCAAGCGCCGTTGGCATCTTGGCGGCAGCCTCGACAATCGCGGCAGCGAACAGACCGGGCGCGAGCGGCTGGGCGTCAACTTAAGCCTGGACAGTCCTCTGCAACTCAATGACTTCGTACAGGTATCGGCTAACGCCACACTCCCGTCAGGTTCAAGCTACAGCCGCGGGTATGGCGTGTACTACAGCGTTCCGTACGGTGCCTGGACCTACGCCCTGAGCTTCAATCAACTGCATTACCAGGCTCAGCTTCCAGGTCGACACTTGCACAGCAGCGGCCAAAGTGACTTCTACGGCTTAAGCCTGGAGCGCACGCTGTGGCGCAATCAGCAGGGACTGCTCAGTGCCAGTGTGCGCATGGAGCAAAAACGCCTGGAAAATCGTCTGAGCGAACAGCGCCTGGCACTCCAAAGCCCCACGCTCACCACAATCGAGGCCGGCCTGAATCTGCTATGGCTCAGTGACGGTCTATGGAGCGCCTACTTGGGTGTGAGTCAGGGCCTGGACTGGTTTGGCGCCGATCGTGAAACATTACACGACAATGCACCTCAACCGCATTTTCGAAAGTATCGCGCCACCCTCATGCATATGCGCCAGGGTCGCAGTCCGAATTGGCCCTGGCGTTGGCAAAGTGACTTGAACCTGCAGTACAGCCCCGACGTGCTCCCTGCCGTGGAACAACAGCAATTGAGTGATACCACTGCTGTACGCGGCTTTCGCCAGCAGGTGGTCGCCGGTGCCAATGGCGCCGTCTGGCGCAACACCCTAAGCCAGCCGCTGGCCCTGGACCTGCCCCGGGCCCTGGTGCTGCGCCCACAACTGGGCGTGGACCTGGGTTGGAGCAAGTTCAGCCACGGCACTGCCGCACAACGTCTGGTCGGCGCACATGCCGGCCTGGAGCTGAGCCTGCCCGACAGTCAACTGAAGCTCGACTACCAGCACGCCATCTATGCCAGCGCTACTCCCCGCGTAGCGCTGGAAAAGGGCTACTGGTTGCTGGAATGGGTAGTGAACATCTGATTACCACCACAAAAAAGAGAGACCATGATGTCCGAACAAACCTTCGAGCGAATCAGCCCCAATCACCTGCGCTGGATAATTGCCTTGTGCCTGCTCACTCCCTACGTCAGCCTGGCCGAGAATGGCCTGCAGGCCGCAGCCGGTGCTGGCGGTACCGCGTTGATCAATAACCAGCATGGCGTGCCGGTAATCAACATTGTTGCGCCCAATGCCGGCGGCCTTTCACACAATCAATTTCTCGACTACAACGTCAACACGCCAGGCGTGGTGCTCAACAACGCCGTGCAGGCCGGACAATCGCAACTGGCCGGGGCTTTGGCTGCCAACCCGCAATTTCAAGGCCAGGCCGCCTCGACCATCCTCAACGAAGTCATCAGCCGCAACGCCTCGCGCATCGAGGGCCCACAGGAAATTTTCGGCAGCCGCGCGGACTACATACTGGCCAATCCTAATGGCATCACACTCAATGGCGGCACGTTTATCAATACCACTCGCGCAGGCTTTCTGGTCGGCAGCCCCGAAGTCGATGGGCAAAGCATCAAGCACTTTGATACCCGCAACGCCACTGGCACCCTGCAAGTGCTTCGAGGTGGCCAGAGCAACCTGGAAGGAGCGCTCGACCTGATTGCACCCCGCGTTGACAACCGGGGTTCACTTGTGGCGCGCGACGATCTGAATCTTACCGTGGGCCGAAATCTTGTCCGCAGCACCGACCAACAGGTAATCGATCATCGTGCGGCGCCAACCTCGAGCGTCGATGCCAGCTTGTTTGGGGCTATGCAGGCTGGGCGAATCAGAATTCTCAGTACCGCAGAAGGCGCTGGCGTGCGGATGGCTGACACCCAACTGCGTGCTCGCGACGGAATAAGCATTCAATCCCAGGGCGGGCTGGCAATCAGCGGCACGCAAAACAAGCGCAGCGTGCTCAATACCGAGCATGGCGCGGTAACACTGAATGCCGCAGAGAACCTCAGCTTGTCTGCCGTAGAAGTCAAAGGGCAGCAGATTTTGGCCAAGGCAGGCAGCAACCTGACCCTCGATACCCGCATGCACCAAGCGCTGCGCCGTGAGCACGAAAACCGTGAAGAAAAGTGGTGGTTCGTTCCTACCGAAACCTACAACCGAGAAGTCACCCACACCGCGCGCAAGCATCTTGCCAGTCAATTGCAGGCCAGTGAAAACATCGATCTGCAAGCAGGTAAAGACATCAGTCTGGTTGCGGCCACCGTGCAGGCCAAAGGAGACCTGAGCGTCCTCGCGGGGAGCACGCTGAACATCATTGCCGCGACTGACAGCCAGCAGGTTGACGAACAGATTCGCCATCGCAAACACCTTTGGCGCGGGGATCAGGACACCCGTCAATATAAGGAAAACGCCAAGCCCAGCGAGCTCTCCGGCCAGCAGATATCCCTCGTATCGGCAGGGCCTACCCAGGTGCTTGGCAGTAGCCTTTCCAGCAAAGGTGACACCAACATAAAAGCTGGCACCCTGGAGGTTGCCGAAACCACCCTGAACAACAGCATGCATGCAAAAGGTTATCGAGGAGACCTGGCTTCGGGCACTTTCTTCGGCACCAACGAGCAATCCGATGGCAACGGCCAAAACGCCAGCGGCAGTTCCATTCACGCCGGTGGCGCGTTAACCGTGGCTGCGCAGCAGGTGCAGATCAAAGGCTCCAAGGTGAACAGTCTGGGCGACGCGCTGGTGCTCAGCGAAAAAGGATTGCTGACAGTCGACGCAGCACAAAGCCAGACTTCCCTCAATCAGCGCGCAAGCAACAGCAAGCTGTTCGGGTTGATCAAAGAACAGCGCGAACAGCAAGAGCAACGCAAGGAAGTACTGACCAGTGACGTTGCGTCACAAAGTAACCTGCGCCTGGCCAGCGCCGATGAACTGCGGATACTGGGGGCCAAGGTCGATGCCGGACAGCAACTACAGCTACAGGCTAAAAAGGACATCACCGTCGGCACCGCTGAGCAATCGCAGAGCCTGAGCGTCCGCCAGCAAAACAAAGGTTTCACTGCCAGTGCCAGCCAGACCCAGGACGCCGCCGACGGTAAACCCGACTCTCATCAATACAACGCCTCGGTAGGCTACAACGTCAGCACAACCGAAAGCACTCGCGCCGATAAAAAGCAGATTGCCAGCGCCCTGACGGGCGCACAGGTGAAAATCAACGGCCAAAGCGACGTCAATATCAAGGGCTCGAGCATCAGTGCAACCGCTGGAGACCTGCAGGTCGATGCGCAGAACATCAACCTTGTGGCAGCACATGACCAGCAGTCACAAAAGACCAGCACTCGCGATGACGGTGGGGGGATCTCTGTCAGCGGAGGTATCGATAAACTGGGTAGCGCGTTTGACGGTTATCACAAGCAAAAGGACCTAGAGGAGCACTCGAGCCAGGCGCAGCGCAGCAGCCTGCAAAGCAACAAAGACTTGCGTGTGGCAACCGGCACAATGGTCAACGAGGGCGCGGTTGTGACGGCCGGTCAGGGGCTGGCACTGAACACCGGCACCTTGCAAAACCGTGCAGTAGATGACACCCAGACCGGCAGCAAGACCGAACAGAACTGGCAGGCAAGCCTGGGCGCCAGTGTTGCCTACCGCGGCCTGACCCGTCCTATCGAAAATCTGATCAAGGGCGAAGAAGCCAGTCGATTCCAGCAGGCTTCTATCGAAGACGCCTTGGCGCCTCCGGCAATAGGCGCTGAACTTGAGTTCAAGCATCTGAACCGTGAGGAGATCAGCCAGACCACCACTGCTCAGGTCGCCCAGTTGAACGCTGGTGGCATCGATATCAAATCCGACACAATCGAGGATACCGGCACTCAATACCGCGCCGCGCAGGGGCCATTGTCAATTCAGGCACAGAACCATCGCTTCGCCGCCGCCCAGAACAGCAGCGCGAACAGTGTCCGACGCCTGGATGTAGAGACCGCTGTACGCGCCGATACCAGCACAGGCAGCGATATCAACCTGCGCCTTTCGGGCAAGGGCGGCTCTTTGCAAAATGATCAACTCAGGCAGACGGCCAACCCCGGCAGCCTGTACGGAAAGACAGGTATCCAGATACAACTGGGCAGCGACGGTGCCTACGAGGGCACGCACTTCGACGCAGGCCAAGGCTCTTTGAAGCTGTTGGCCGACGGCAACCTGGGCCTGGAGCAGGCCAACGACAAACAGCAGAGCCAGCTGAAACAGCTCGACGGTAGCGCTTGGGCCAAGGGGGGCAACAATCCCTTGGATACGAGCCTGGAGCTGCGAGGCTACCTCGATCACGCCACGCTCGACACTACCGATAGCCAGGCCAGGATCGCCACAATCGACGCCAAGGGCGACGTGCAGTTGCAGGCAGGTGGAACACTTGAACTGGCAGGGGCCCGCATTGGCAGCAACAGTGCCAAAGTCGCAAATATCAGCTTGCACGGCAACGATGCATTGGCAGCCAAGGCCGCCACGGACTCCCACACCGCTCACGGCAAGTTGTTAGGAGGCGGCGTTGAGCTGCTGGGCAATAGCACTGCCGCTGGCAAGGGCGGCGGAGTCGGTGGTCACGTGAGCATTGGTCACACTGAAGAGCGCAGCACCAGCAGCAGTGCAGCTCAATGGTCGACCACAGGCAAACTGACAGCGAGCAGTGCCGGGGCAAACGCCGACGCCGTGCATTTACAAGGTGTAAAGGCCTCGGCAGCAGAAGTCGACATCAGCGCCAGCAATGGTGGCGTACTCATCGAGGCGACCAGCAATACCGAGCAGCGCAATAACCAGGAAATTACCGCAGGTGCTGGGGTCAGCGGCGCACCTGGCGCAACCTCCGAGCAATCCACTCGTGGGTTGTATGCCCGGACAGAAGCGAACATTGATCGACGCGACAACCTGACTTATGCAAACAGCGAGTGGCGGGCCAAACACATCACCCTCAATAGCCTGACCGACACTCGCCTGGAAGGTGTACGCATGGAAGCCGAAGCTATAGAGGGCAAGATTGGCGGTGATCTTCGCGTTGCCAGTCGCCAGGACCGGATCAACACCTTGAAGGTGGATGCCGACGCACGCCTGAGCCAGGAAAAAAACCCGCAAGGCTACATCAACGCCGCTACCGCCCTGGCTGGGCCATTTGCCGGTAAGGTGGAAAAACAGGTTGGGCCCTTGGTTCAGACCGCCGACCCGAAGCTGTCGCCGACATTCAAGCTCGACATCGAACACACCCAGCGTGACAGCGTGACCAGTCAAAGCCTGCTCAGTGGCCGTGACGGCGTAACCTTGACGGTCGGTGGCGAAACCGCGCTTTCAGGTGCCCGGATACAGGCAGCCCATGACAAGGTCGAACTCGGCAACGGTCCGATTAGCCAGGAAACCCTGAATGGTCGAGACTACCGTCGCGCCGTAAACGTCAACGCTTCAAATGCCCCAGTGGATCTGATCAGCGGCTTGATCGAGCACTACAGCTCGGCGAACAGCGGCGAAGGCGAAAACGCCGTCGACCTTGGTCTGGTCAGCACCAGCGGCCATGACCGCAGGACCGTTCTGGCATCGAGCTTGATCAGCAAATCCAGCAATTGAGGAGCTGAAAAGCAGCGCGGGGCAAGCCCGCTCCCCCCTAACGGGCAGGAGCGGGCTTGCCCCGCGATACAGCTTATAAAACCTCAGAAACTGGCGAGCTGCCAAACCTCATAAGCCGGTGTCTGGTAAGGGTGACTGTGCTTGAGCGCAGCGACCACCGACTGAATCAGCTCGTCAGCCACCACCAGTTCTACCCGCCACTCTTCGACCTGTTCAACCACGCCCGTTTGCCCGATAAACGGCTGGCTACCGTCCAACGGGCGGAACTGGCCCTGGCCCAGCACCTGCCAGGCACAGCAGTCGTAGTCGCCGATGCGTCCGCCACCTGCGGCGAACACAGCGGCCTTGACCACTTCCACATGGCTGGGTGGGACGAAGAAGGCGAGTTTGTACACCCTTAGTTCACCCACACCCGCGCGTTGCGGAACATGCGCATCCAAGCGGCGTCTTCGTTCCAGTCATCCGGGCGCCAGGAGTTCTGCACGGCACGGAAAACCCGCTCTGGGTGCGGCATCATGATGGTAACGCGACCGTCGCGGCTGGTAAGGCCAGTGATGCCACGCGGCGAACCGTTCGGGTTGGCAGGGTAGGTTTCAGTAACCTTGCCATGGTTATCGACAAAGCGCAGTGCCACGCAACCGGACAGATCCGCTTCCAGCAGCGCTTCTTCGCTTTCGAATTCGGCATGGCCTTCACCGTGAGCGATGGCGATCGGCATGCGCGAACCGGCCATGCCCTGCAGGAAGATCGAGTTCGACTCCTGAACCTGAACCATGGCCACGCGGGCTTCGAACTGTTCGGAGCGGTTGCGCACAAAATGCGGCCACAGGTCGGTGCCAGGAATAAGTTCGTGCAAGTTGGACATCATCTGGCAACCGTTGCACACACCCAGGGTGAAGCTGTCGGTGCGCTCGAAGAAGCCCTGGAAGGCATCACGCGCACGGCTGTTGAACAGCGCCGACTTGGCCCAGCCTTCGCCGGCGCCGAGCACGTCACCATAGGAAAAGCCACCGCAAGCCACCAGGCCTTTGAACGCGTCCAGGTCAATGCGACCGGCGAGAATATCGCTCATGTGCACATCGATTGCGTTGAACCCGGCACGATCGAAAGCCGCAGCCATCTCGACCTGACCGTTGACGCCCTGCTCGCGCAGCACCGCCACCTGAGGACGAATACCCTTCTTGATGTAAGGCGCAGCGATGTCGTGGTTGACGTCGAAGCCGAGCTTGACGCTCAGGCCCGGATTGTCTTCTTCGAGCAGACCTTCGAACTCTTGATCGGCGCAGTCGGCGTTGTCACGCAGGCGCTGGATCTGGTAGCTGGTCTCGGCCCACTGGCGCTGCAGGAGACGACGGTCGCCCTGGAACAACTGTTCGCCAGCGAAGTTGATCACCACTTCACCGTTGTTGATCGGCTGACCGATAACCGCGACGCAGTCTTCACCCAGGCCGGCAGCGCTGAACTGCGCCAGTACATCCGGGGTAGCGTCCTGATGCACCTGGATGACCGCACCCAGTTCTTCGTTGAACAGAATGGCGGCAATCTTTTCGCGTTTGCTGGTCAGGGTGTCCAGTTCCAGCTCCAGGCCGCAATGACCGGCGAAAGCCATTTCCAGCACGGTGGTCATCAGGCCGCCGTCGGAACGGTCGTGATAGGCCAGCAAATGGCCATCCGCGTTCAAGCCCTGAATCACTGCAAAGAACGCTTTGAGGTCTTCGGCATCATCGACGTCCGGCGCCTGGCTACCCAGCTTGCCGTGAGTCTGGGCCAGGATCGAGGCGCCCATGCGGTTCTGACCACGACCCAGGTCGATCAGAATCAGGTCGGTTTCGCCCTTGTCCATGCGCAGTTGCGGGGTCAGGGTCTTGCGAATGTCGGTTACCGGGGCAAAACCGGTGACAATCAGCGACAGCGGCGAGGTGACGGATTTCTCCGCACCTTCTTCGCTCCACTTGGTCTTCATCGACATGGAGTCCTTGCCGACCGGAATGGTCAGGCCCAACTCAGGGCACAGTTCCATGCCGACAGCCTTGACGGTGTCGTACAGACGCGCGTCTTCGCCTGGGTGACCAGCTGCGGACATCCAGTTGGCCGACAGTTTGATGTCGGAAAGCTTGGCAATACGCGAAGCGGCCATGTTGGTCAGCGTTTCGCCGATAGCCATGCGCCCGGAGGCCGGAGCGTCCAGCAGTGCCAGCGGCGTACGCTCGCCCATCGCCATCGCTTCACCGGTGTAGACGTCGAAGCTGGTCGCGGTGACAGCAACGTCGGCCACAGGAACCTGCCAAGGACCAACCATCTGGTCGCGGGCAACCAGGCCGGTAATGGTCCGGTCGCCAATGGTGATCAGGAAGCTCTTGCTGGCCACGGCCGGGTGACGCAACACGCGTTCGACCGAGTCGTTCAACTCAAGGCCCGACGGATCGAAGTCGTCACCCTGCTCTGCTTCACGGGTAACCGAACGGTGCATACGCGGTGGCTTGCCCAGCAGCACTTCGAGCGGCATGTCCACTGGACTGTTGCCGAAGTGGCTGTCGGTAACGGTCAGGTGCGGTTCTTCAGTGGCTTCACCGACCACGGCGAATGGGCAGCGCTCACGCTCGCAGATGGCCTGGAAGCGTTCGAAGTCGGCAGCATCGACTGCCAGGACGTAACGTTCCTGGGATTCGTTGCTCCAGATTTCATGGGGCGCCATGCCCGGCTCGTCGTTAGGCACGTTACGCAGTTCGAAACGACCGCCACGACCGCCGTCGTTGACCAGCTCAGGGAAGGCGTTGGAAATGCCGCCCGCACCCACGTCGTGGATGAAAGCGATCGGGTTCTGCTCACCCAGCTGCCAGCAGCGGTCGATGACCTCCTGACAGCGGCGTTCCATTTCAGGGTTTTCACGCTGTACCGAAGCGAAATCCAGGTCCGCAGAGCTGGCGCCAGTGGCTACGGAGGATGCCGCACCACCGCCCAGGCCGATCAGCATGGCCGGGCCACCGAGGACGATCAGCTTGGCGCCAACGGTGATTTCGGCCTTCTGGACGTGATCTTCGCGGATGTTGCCCATACCACCGGCGAGCATGATCGGCTTGTGGTAGCCGCGCACTTCTTCGCCATGAGGTGTGGTGATCGACTGCTCGAAAGTACGGAAGTAGCCAGTGAGAGCCGGACGACCGAACTCGTTGTTGAAGGCCGCGCCACCCAGCGGGCCATCAATCATGATGTCCAGCGCGGTAACGATGCGCTCAGGCTTGCCGTAGGCCTTCTCCCATGGCTGTTCGAAGCCTGGGATCTGCAGGTTGGAAACGGTGAAACCGGTGAGACCGGCTTTTGGCTTGGCGCCGCGACCTGTGGCACCTTCATCGCGAATTTCGCCGCCGGAACCTGTTGAAGCACCGGAGAATGGCGAGATGGCGGTCGGGTGGTTGTGGGTCTCGACCTTCATCAGGATGTGCACCGGTTCCTGCACCGCGCCGTATTGGCGGGTTTCAGGGTTCGGGAAGAACCGGCCGGCGACGTTACCGACGATCACCGAGGCGTTGTCCTTGTAAGCGGACAACACGCCTTCGCTGTGCATCTGGTAGGTGTTCTTGATCATGCCGAACAGGCTTTTTTCCTGGCTCTGGCCGTCGATATCCCAACTGGCGTTGAAAATCTTGTGGCGGCAGTGCTCGGAGTTGGCCTGGGCGAACATCATCAGTTCGATGTCATTCGGGTTGCGCGCAAGCGTCTGGAAGGCCTCGACCAGGTAGTCGATCTCGTCTTCTGCCAGTGCCAGACCCAGGTCGGTGTTCGCCTGTACCAGTGCAGCACGACCACCGCCGAGGATATCCACCGAGGTCATCGGCTTGGGCTCGGCATGACTGAACAGACCAGCGGCCTCTTCGAGCTTGCTCAGGACCATTTGAGTCATGCGATCGTGCAGGATGTCGGCTACGTTGACAGCATCGGCTTCGCTCAGCTGGCCGCTGACGTAGAAGGCAATACCGCGCTCCAGGCGCCGGACATTTTCCAGGCCGCAGTTGTGGGCAATGTCGCTGGCCTTGCTCGACCAGGGCGAGATGGTGCCGAATCGCGGCATTACCAGGAACAGGCGACCACTAGGCTCCTGTACCGGTACGCTCGGACCGTACTTGAGCAAGCGCGCGAGCACTTGCTGTTGGTCGGCAGTCAGATCGCCGTCAACCTCGGCGAAATGAGCGAATTCAGCGTACAAACCACTAACAGCGGGGACTTTCTGACTCAATTGCTCGAGTAATTTACCGTGGCGAAAGGCAGAAAGGGCAGGAGCGCCGCGCAGGATCAACATCGTCGGGACAGCCTCAGGAAGGGGGTGTGCTTAGAGGCCGTGCATTCTAGCCTAAATCCGTCGCTTCCGGCACCCGCAACACAGCATTCTGACGCAGCCGCATGTCGGTGGAGTAAAGCGGACTCAGGGGTCAAAAAACCGGCCCATCCGGAGCCTTACCGCGTAAATAGCGCAAAGCGTGCTAGCAGACAAGCAAACAGTTGTCGAGATATGGCGGGACCAGTCCTTTGCGTATACTGCAACCTATGTTCGCCCAAACTGCTTTGCGCCAGCGCTGCGCCAAATGGCTCATCGCAACCGGACTCTTCCTGATGCTCGGTGCCTGTGTTGAAAAACCCAGCACCCTGGAGCGCGTCAAGGAGGACGGTGTACTGCGCGTGATTACTCGCAACAGCCCTGCTACCTACTTCGAGGACCGCAACGGTGAAACCGGCTTCGAATACGAATTGGTCAAGCGCTTTGCCGACGACCTCGGGGTCGAGCTTAAAATCGAAACAGCCGACAATCTCGACGAATTGTACGACCAGCTCGGCAAGCCTTCCGGACCGGTGGTAGCAGCTGCAGGCCTGGTCAGCAGCGAGCAGCGCAGGTCACAGGTACGTTTTTCCCACCCCTACCTTGAAGTGACCCCACAGATTATCTACCGCAATGGTCGTTCGCGGCCGACCGATGCCAAGGACCTGGTCGGCAAGAAGATTATGGTGCTCAAGGGCAGCACTCATGCCGAGCAATTGGCCGAGCTCAAAAAGCAATATCCCGCGCTCGAGTACGAAGAATCCGATGCAGTAGAAGTGGTCGACCTGCTGCGTATGGTCGATGAAGGCCAAATCGACCTGACCCTGGTCGACTCCAACGAACTGGCGATGAACCAGGTCTACTTCCCCAAGGTGCGCGTCGCCTTCGATCTTGGCGATTCCCGCGATCAACGTTGGGCAGTGGCTGCCGGCGACGACAACAGTCTCCTCAACGAAATCAACGAATTTCTCGACAAAGTTCAGAAAAATGGCACCTTACAGCGCCTGAAAGATCGCTATTACGGCCATGTCGATGTACTCGGCTATGTGGGCGCCTACACCTTTGCCCAACATTTGCAGCAGCGTTTGCCACGCTACGAAAAGCACTTCAAGGCGTCCGCGAAAAAAGAACAGGTCGACTGGCGCTTGTTGGCAGCGATCGGTTACCAGGAATCGATGTGGCAGGCTGAAGTCACCTCAAAGACCGGCGTACGCGGCCTGATGATGCTAACCCAGCGCACAGCCCAGGCCATGGGCGTGTCCAACCGTCTGGACCCGGTGCAAAGCATTCGCGGCGGGGCCAAGTATTTCATGCACGTCAAAGAAGCACTGGACGACTCGATCAAGGAGCCGGACCGAACCTGGTTCGCCCTGGCGGCGTACAACGTCGGCGGTGGCCATCTGGAGGATGCGCGCAAGCTGGCCAAACGCGAGGGCTTGAACCCGAACAAATGGCTGGATGTGAAAAAAATGCTGCCGCGCCTGGCACAGAAGCAGTGGTACAGCAAAACCCGCTATGGCTATGCCCGAGGCGGCGAGCCCGTACATTTCGTGGCCAACATCCGCCGCTATTACGACATCCTCACCTGGGTAACCCAGCCACAGCTCGAAGGCAGCCAGGTCGCTGATGGCAACCTGCATGTCCCTGGCGTCGACAAGACCAAGCCGACCGAGCAGACACCTCCCCTCTAACGCGTCCCACGCCTGCCACAGTGGCGTCACTCAAGCCTTGGCGCGGCGCGCCTTGAAGAATTCGGAAAGGATCGTGCCGCATTCCTCTGCCAGTACCCCACCCTCGAACATCACACGATGATTGAGGAAACCTTGGGTAAAGAACTGCCCCTGGCTCTGTACGATGCCCGCCTTGGGCTCCAGCGCCCCATACACCACCCTAGCAATGCGTGCGTGAACGATGAGCCCGGCACACATACTGCAGGGCTCCAGCGTTACGTACAGGGTGCTTCCAGGCAGACGATAGTTACTCGCTGCCTGGGCGGCGGCACGGATGGCGACCATCTCGGCATGCGCACTCGGATCACTGCCACTGATCGGGCAATTGAAGCCACGACCAATGACCTGGCCATGTTGCACCAGAACGGCGCCCACCGGCACTTCACCCCGCGCTGCACCCTGCGCAGCCAGCTCCAGAGCCAGACGCATGAATTCCTGATCACGGCTGCGATCGATAATTTGCGGCTGACGCATCAGACGACCTCGATAGCGGCCATCAGGCCGGTTTCCATATGGTCGATCACGTGACAATGAAACATCCAGGTTCCCGGGTTATCAGCAACCAAGGCCACTTGTGCACTCTCGTTCTTGCCCAGCAGGTACGTATCAGTGAAGTACTGCTGCGCGAACTTGTGCCGGTTCGAACTGAGAACCTTGAAGCTCATGCCATGCAAATGAATAGGGTGCTGGTACTGGGTCATATTCTTGAGTTCGAAGATGTAGCTCTTGCCCTTGGTCAGCGTCGCGATCGGCCGGTCTGCACAGGTCTTGTCGGTGATATCCCAGGCCTGACCGTTGATCTGCCATAGGCTTGGCGGCTTGCCATTCTCGGTGTTCACCGACACCGACCCTACCCATTCAAAATTGAAATTGAGCTTCTCGGCATTGGCCAGGTCCGGCTCGGCGACCGGGTTGGCCGGCAACTCCGGGGGCCACTCGCCTGGTGCTTCATTGCTGGCCACCGAACGCAAGGTGCCCAGGCGCACGGAACCATCGCGCAGGGACAACTCCTCACCCGCCGGTGGCATCTTGATTGCCAGGCAAATACGCATGCCAGGCCCAAGCCAGTAGTCCTTGCCCAACGGCCTTGGCGTAATCGGGTTACCGTCGAGCGCATAAATACGCGCCTCGAAGTTGCCTTTCAGGTTGATGCGGTAGGTCAGCGTATTGTCCAGATTAAGCAGGCGCACCCGGACAATTTGCCCTTCGGGCATATCAACGACCGCATTGGCCTGGCCATTGATGGTGATCAGGCGACCGGCAGTGCCCCCGCGGGCAGCTTCACGGGCAATACTGAAAGGCAGGTACGCGCCCTGCTCATCCACATGCCAGTTTTTCAGGCTCAAGGTGCGCTCATGCTTGAAACCGGTAGGCTCGCGCTCCTCGACAATCAGTGGACCTACCAGGCCCTTGCCGAGTTCTTCGGAACTGTTCACATGCGGGTGGTACCAGTAACTGCCGGCATCCGGCACGCGGAACTTGTAATCGAAGTATTCGCCCGGTAATACCGGCAACTGCGAAACGTAAGGTACCCCATCCATTTCCAGCGGCAGGCGGATACCGTGCCAATGAATGGTAGTGGCTACTGGCAGGCGGTTGATGAAACGCACGCGCAGCCATTCCCCCTGGCGCACTCGCAACTCGGTTCCAGGTGCCGACGGGCCGAATGCCCAAGCCTCGGTCTTGTACCCAGAGACCAGCTCTACATCCAGCGGGGCAGCAATCAACTCGTAGTCGTGGCCGGCATCAGGGTCAGTGCGCCCCAGCCAATAACGGGATGCGCCGCCGGCGCCCAGGCCGATTGCCACAAGGCCAGTCAGGCCACCGAGTATTTGTCGCCGGGTAAAGGACATGCCACAGGTACCTCGTAATGCCAGGAACAACATGCCGGCACCTTGCCAGGTGCCGACGATGAAGGGCGAATACGATACACCTGCAATTGCGAAATATTAAGTTAAGTCTTGTTCAATCACCTGCGCACGATGTCGCACCCTCCCAGCATTAAGTACCACCACTACCCCTATTGCCTGCCTCACGCTGAGCGCCCTTCCCTCTCCTACGAGAACGCTCATGCTGAAAACCGCACAGCAAAACAAGGATCTTGAAGACCTGAGACTGATGGCCACCCAGGTGAGCACGCACTGCCCGGACATTCGCCAAATGGCGCGCGATACTGCCATCGCCCTGCTCCTCCGGCACAACCTTGCAGGCCTCGATCCTGACCATGTCTATTTCCACCGTTTTCACTCGGGGTCGAGCAGCCCCCGCACCTTCAGTGGTTGGCAACATTGCGGCCATCCGTATCAATCCCTGACCCTGGCGCAATTGGTACTGCACCGCTTCAATGTTGCCGATCAGGACGGCACCGACGAGCTCGGTACCTACACCGGTTTCTATTCCGACGGACCGGGCAAGGATACTTACGACGAACACAACGAAATCCCCTTGGCACCCAAGGACGTGCTCGAATACTTCTGGGACGTCAATTTAAGCGCGGACTATAGCCAACGCCTTGAACGTTTCTGGGCGCACTATTCAGACGCTTATCGCACATTGGCCAAATCGACTTTCCTCAGCAACGTGCTAGAAGCCTGCGCCGAGAAAGGTGACAAGACGCTGGTCAGATACCTGCGCAAGGTCGCTGTCGCCTTGGCGGCAGAGACAACATGGCCGCCGACCCTGCAACAACTGCAGAACACGGTGACACCGGCACAGGGAGTTCGCCTGTGCACCTTTGACATTGGTGGTCATGTCGCCAGTTCCATCCTCAGAGTGGTCATGGATGATGGCTACCAGTTGCTCTACCTCCCCGGTGAGGTTGATACGTTTCAGCTGTTTGCCAGCAACCTCGAACTTCGTACCTGGGTGCTGGCGCAGACCGGCACAGCAGAGAAACGCGCTCGCCTGCTGAACCACTTCGCTCTCAGCAGCCAGGATGAGGATGATCGAGGCGTAGGTCTCGGCCATCTGCTTGACGTCATGAAAACACAATGGGGCAGCCTCCATTACGATGGACTGAACACCCTGAATACGACCCTGCACACGGATGCTTTCAGCCATCTACGCGATGCGGCACGTCAACGCATGCTCGACGACGCCCATTTTGCCCTGCGCTCAAATGCCGATCTGCGCAAACAACTCTGGATCGGCTACCTCGCAGCCTTCTCCAAGGTATTCGGACCCATGGCGGCTTTTGATTGGCCGGTGGCGCTCGCCGTAGTAGGCGCTGGTCTGGCGGAAACCGGGCTGAATGTTGACCAGGCCATTAACGGACACACCACCGCAGAACGTCAGGCGGGTGTCACAGGCGCGATACTGGCGGGCATCAATACCTTATTCAACGCCACCCTGTTGCGCGCTGGCGGCGTTGATGCTGCCGGGGAAATGACGGAAACAACTGCAGGTGACGAAGCCGCCACGAATACCCCTGAAAACCCATTCGCAAGCGAAGAATTCGAACCAATCACACCTGCGGACCTGCAGACCTGGGTCCCTGAGTCATTCAGGTACGAAGGACAGGCGCAGTTGCTGGAGTCGCTTGAAAGCAACGATATCCTGAGGACCGCGCCTGACAGCGAGTTCAAAGGGATTTTCGTCCAGGACGGCAAACAATACGCCATGGTGGGCGAGCAAACCTACCAGGTGCGCTACGTAGGAGAGTTATCGACTTGGGTGATCATTGATCCAGACAACCCCTACTCATTTTCCCGCAATATTCCCATTGCAGTGGATGACCAGGGGAACTGGCAGATCAAGCCGCGTTTGGGACTCAAAGGAGGTGCACCTCGATTCTTGCTGAAAATCTGGGGCAGAGTGGCACCACGACCTGGCCTACCAGCGTTGGAACCTAGCCCTTATGAAGTGCCACAGGCCGAGCGCGAGGCATTGAGGGCCGCAGCGGACGGCAGAGAAAACTTTGCATTGGGCGACCCAGACAGCGGCGCGCCGCACTCACGTTACAGGCAGCTACGTGACCAGCTGGCCCTTGACGCACACCAGTTCTATGGATCATTCGAACAACCGCCGCGCCCATCGATTCCCGAAATCCCCAGCACCGCCAGCCCCAAAGAAATACTGCGCAGCCTGTACGAAGAGAGTGAAGGACTTGTGATCGGCGAGTCCCACACCCAGGAAAGTGCCAAGCAATTTCTGATGAACAACATGCGTCAGTTGAAGAAGCTCGGGGTGGATGTCTTTTACATGGAACATTTCATGACCGACTTTCAGCAGGCCGACCTGGACTTGTTCAATCGAACCGGAACGATGCCTGCAGAGTTGAAAGCCTACGTTGAGAATCATGACTACATGGCCACTTTGGGCATGCAGACACCTCACACGCTCAAAAAAGTGATGTACGAGGCATTTCGGCAAAACATACGGATACAAGGCATCGACTGCATGGCCTCTTATCGCCAGGCTTGGTATGTGCAACCTTCACTCACGATTCGCCAGGAAATGATGAACTTCTACGCCCACAGAATCATCGAGGCTGACCAGGCACGCCGAGGGGCCGGGCGCTGGGTGGCATTGGTGGGTAACTCGCACACCAATAACTTCGAGGGTGTTCCTGGGCTAAGTGAATTGCAAGGCGCCATTGGCCTGCGCATTGAAGACATTGAAATTGGCCAGGCGGGAAGCATTGGTGCCGACGCGGGCGTATGGGACGAAATAGAAGGTGAGGCTTTGTTCGTCAGAAACGACCTGCTGTTGAAAGTGCCGATCTCGCGGCCCTGGATGTAGGTGCAGGCTACAGGCAACAGCACTAGATACGACAAGGGCGCCCCGAGGCGCCCTTGTCGTTCAACTCACTCCCACTCGATCGTGGCAGGCGGCTTGCTCGACACGTCGTAAGTGACGCGGGAGATGCCTTCGATTTCGTTGATGATGCGGCCGCTGACGGTTTCCAGCAGTTCGTAAGGCAGGTGCGCCCAACGTGCAGTCATGAAGTCGATGGTTTCTACCGCACGCAGGGCCACGACCCAGGCGTAACGGCGGCCGTCACCGACCACGCCAACCGATTTCACCGGCTGGAACACCACGAAGGCCTGGCTGACCTTGTGGTACCAGTCGGCCTTGCGCAGCTCTTCGATGAAGATGTGGTCGGCACGACGCAGCAGGTCGGCGTATTCCTTCTTCACTTCACCCAGGATACGCACGCCCAGGCCCGGGCCCGGGAACGGGTGACGGTAGACCATGTCGTAAGGCAGGCCCAGCTCCAGGCCAAGACGACGGACTTCGTCCTTGAACAGCTCACGCAGCGGCTCGACCAGCTTGAGGTTCATTTCTTCCGGCAGGCCACCCACGTTGTGGTGCGACTTGATCACATGAGCCTTGCCGCTTTTAGCGCCAGCCGACTCGATCACGTCAGGGTAGATGGTGCCCTGAGCCAGGTACTTGATGTTGTGCAGCTTGTTCGACTCGGCATCGAACACGTCGATGAAGGTGCGACCAATGATTTTACGCTTCTTCTCAGGGTCCGCCTCGCCAGCGAGGTTATTCAGGAACTGGTCTTCAGCGTTGGCGCGGATAACCTTGACGCCCATGTTCTCGGCGAACATGGCCATGACCTGCTCACCTTCGTGCAGGCGCAGCAGACCGTTGTCGACGAAGACGCAGGTCAACTGGTCGCCGATGGCTTTGTGCAACAGCGCGGCAACTACCGAGGAATCAACGCCGCCGGACAGACCGAGCAGAACGTTGTCGGTACCCACCTGGGCACGCACCTGGGCAATGGCGTCTTCAGCGATCTTCGAGGGCGTCCACAGGGCTTCGCAGCCGCAGACGTCGAGGATGAAGCGCGAGAGGATGCGACCGCCCTGTTTGGTGTGGGTTACCTCGGGGTGGAACTGCACGCCATAGTAGCCGCGAGTGTCGTCGGCCATGCCGGCGATCGGGCAGCTCGGGGTGCTGGCCAGGATGTGGAACTCTTCTGGAATGCGCGTGACCTTGTCACCATGGCTCATCCAGACGTCCAGGCCCAGCACACCATCGGCATCGACGTGATCTTCAATGCCATCAAGCAAGCGGCTCTTGCCAACTACATCGACACGGGCGTAACCAAACTCGCGCAGCTCGGAACCTTCAACCTTGCCGCCCAGTTGCTCGGCCATGGTCTGCATACCGTAGCAAATGCCAAAAACCGGTACGTTCAGGTCCCAGACGGCCTGTGGCGCGCGCGGGCTGTTGGCTTCGTGCACGGACTCTGGGCCGCCGGCAAGGATGATGCCGCGAGGAGCGAACTCGCGAATCGCTTCATCGTCCATGTCGAACGGGTGCAGTTCGCAGTACACGCCGATTTCGCGCACGCGGCGGGCGATCAGCTGGGTGTACTGGGAACCGAAGTCGAGAATCAGGATGCGGTGAGCGTGAATGTCGAGGGCCATGACTCAATCTCGTCAGTGGTAAACAGAAACGACGCGGGGCTGTCGATAACAGCCCCGCTTGCAAGTGTTGCCAGAAGCATCAACCTACGCGGTAGTTTGGCGCTTCTTTGGTAATTTGTACGTCATGCACATGGGACTCGGCCATGCCGGCACCGGTGATACGCACGAACTCAGGTTTGGTGCGCATTTCTTCGATGTTGGCACTGCCGGTGTAGCCCATCGAGGAACGCAGGCCACCCATCAACTGGTGGATGATCGCGGTCAGAGTGCCCTTGTATGGCACGCGACCTTCGATACCTTCCGGAACCAGTTTCTCGGCACCTGCCGAGGAGTCCTGGAAGTAACGGTCGGAGGAACCTTGAGCCTGGGACATTGCGCCCAGCGAGCCCATGCCGCGGTAAGCTTTGTAGGAGCGCCCCTGGAACAGTTCGATCTCGCCAGGCGCTTCTTCGGTACCGGCGAACATCGAGCCCATCATCACAGCCGATGCACCGGCTACGATGGCCTTGGACAGGTCACCGGAGAAACGGATACCGCCGTCGGCGATCAATGGGATACCGGTGCCTTCCAGCGCAGCGGCAACATTGGCGATCGCGCTGATTTGCGGAACACCAACACCTGCGACGATGCGGGTCGTGCAGATCGAGCCTGGGCCGATACCAACCTTGACTGCGTCAGCGCCGGCTTCGGCCAGGGCCTTGGCTGCAGCGCCAGTCGCAATGTTGCCACCAATGACCTGTACCTGTGGGAAGTTCTCTTTTACCCAGCGAACGCGGTCGATCACACCCTTGGAGTGACCGTGAGCGGTGTCGACAACCACTACATCGACGCCAGCGGCGACCAGCGCGGAAACGCGGTCAGCGGTGTCTTTGCCGGTACCGACCGCGGCACCAACACGCAGACGACCCTGGTCGTCCTTGCTGGCCAGTGGATAGGCCTTGGCCTTCTCGATATCGTTGACGGTCATCATGCCTTTGAGAGCGAACTTGTCGTCGACGATCAGCACGCGCTCGATGCGATGCTTGTGCAGCAGTTCGCGCGCTTCGTTCTTGTCGGCGCCTTCCTTGACCGTGACCAGCCCTTCTTTAGGCGTCATCACTTCGCGGACGGTGGCATCCAGGCGGCTTTCGAAGCGAACGTCACGGGAAGTAACGATGCCGACCAGGTCGCCGTTATGCAGCACCGGAACACCGGAGATGTTGTTCAGGCGAGTCAATTCGAACAGGTCACGGACCGTGGCGTCAGCCTCGATGGTGATCGGGTCCTTGACCACGCCGGCCTCGAACTTCTTGACCTTGCGCACTTCGGCAGCTTGCTGCTCGATGGTCATGTTCTTGTGGATGATGCCGATGCCACCTTCCTGGGCCATGGCAATGGCCAGGCGGGCTTCGGTCACGGTATCCATGGCGGCAGAAACCAGCGGAATATTCAGCTCGATGCCACGGGTCAAACGGGTCTTGAGACTGACTTCATTGGGTAGTACCTCTGAATAACCAGGCACTAGGAGAATGTCGTCGAAGGTCAGGGCTTCTTGGCTGATACGCAGCATCGCGGGGGCTCCCGGGCGGGAAAAATGGAAGCGCGCCATTATACTCATCCAGAGCCCTTCGCTCAATGCAAAGATGGGCCTTCGGTCAGTTACCTGCGCGACTGACCTGCACCAGGGCCACTGGCTGATCCAGCCAGTCGGCGAAGTCATCGAGAAACGTTTGCTTGAACCCCGCTGCGCTCCAGTTGTTGAAGATGAAACCCAGGTTGGAAAAAGCGCAAGGTTGCAAGAACAGAAAGCCATTGATGTCGTCTTCATGTGCGCACAATGGGCAAATGAAGTTGTCGGTCTGCCCGGGCATCCACTCCTCCAGGCTTTCGAACAAGGCCACGCCAACCTCTCGACGGCATTGCGGGCAGCCAGCCTCCTCGAGGAAATCGTCGAGCGGGGTATAGATGCAACGCTTGGTAATCACCTCCAGGCCGTTGACCGCGTTGTCATAGGGCAACAGTTCAGGACGCTCCACTACTTTGCGCGCGCCCTCGCCGATGGCATACGCCATGCGATTGCCAGTGCCGCCGCAGGTGCTCAACTGCTCCTCAACGATCCTTTCACGCACCAGCCAACGCAGAATCGCCCGCGCACGCGGCTCATGCACAGGAACGCTGGATATCTTCGGGACAATGATGCTCTGGGTAATCATGACGGCAGCCAAACATGCTTGAAAGCTGCCAGTTTACCATCGCGGTGCCACATTCCTTTATGATGCTGTCCCATGATCAAAGACCCTTTCGAAAGACTCGGCCTGGACCGCGAAGTCCTCACCGTCAGTCAACTTAATGGCCGCGCCCGAGTGCTGCTCGAAGACGTGTTCCGCAATGTCTGGGTGGAAGGCGAGATATCCAACCTCGCCCGCCCAGCGTCTGGTCACATCTACTTCACCCTCAAGGACAGCGGCGCCCAGGTGCGTTGCGCACTGTTTCGGCAGAACGCTGTACGCGTTCGCCAGGCCTTGCGCGACGGCCTGGCAGTGAAAGTGCGCGGCAAGGTTTCACTGTTCGAGGGCCGCGGCGACTATCAACTGATTCTCGACACCGTCGAGCCCGCAGGCGATGGCGCCCTGCGCCTGGCGTTCGACGCTCTTAAAGAGAAGCTCGGCGCTGAAGGCCTGTTCAGTGCCGAGAACAAGGTCGCCCTACCCGCGCATCCACAACGCATCGGTATTATCAGCTCGCCGACCGGTGCCGTTATTCGCGACATTATCAGCGTGTTCCGCCGACGTGCCCCGCAGGTCGAACTCACCTTGATCCCCACCGCCGTACAAGGACGCGAGGCCATCAATCAGATCGTTCGCGCCTTGCAACTGGCTGATGGTCGCGGCTTCGATGCGCTGATCCTGGCCCGTGGCGGTGGTTCGCTGGAGGACCTCTGGTGCTTCAACGAAGAAGCGGTAGCGCGCGCCATCGCCGCCTGTGTGACGCCCATCGTCAGCGCCGTCGGTCATGAGACCGATGTTTCGATCAGCGACTTTGTCGCCGATGTTCGCGCCCCAACACCATCGGCCGCCGCCGAACTGCTGGCGCCCGACAGCAGCGACCTGCAGCGACGCATCGACAGCCTCAAGCGGCGTCTGCTACTGCGCATTCAAAGCCGACTGATGCACGACCGCCTGCGCCTGGACAGCCTGACACGTCGCCTGCGCCACCCAGGCGAACGCCTGCGTCAACAAGCCCAGCGCCTGGATGACCTGGACATGCGTTTGCGCCGGGCATTCGAACAACGCCTCAACCAGCGCCGCGAACGCCTCGCCCGTCTCGACACGCGCCTGGCGGCGCAGCATCCTGGACGTACCCTGGCGTTGCTCAAACAGCGTCTTGACAGCCTCGCCGAACGCTTGCCACGCGCCATGCGCGACACCCTGAAGGATCGTCGTCAACGCCTCCAGGCCCACGCGCAAACCCTGCAGATCGTCAGCCCCCTGGCGACCCTGGGTCGCGGCTACAGCATTCTTCTCGATGAGCGCGGCCAGGCCATCCGCAGTGCCGCGCAGACCCACAACGGCCAGCGCCTGACTGCCCGCCTGGGTGAAGGTGAGTTGCAAGTACGGGTTGAAGACAATCACCTGACCCCGGTCACGCTATCTCTACTGGATTGAGCCATGTCCCGTCTGATTACGCCGCTGTTAATGCTGTGCCTGATGTTCGCCAGCAGTGCCCATGCCAGCTACATCACCCGTCAATTGAACAAACCCGTACCCGGAGGCGTTGCCGTCATCAACCTTGGCCCAGCCGCCCAGGCGCCAAGCGCTCGCTTTGACGGCAAACCCGTACTGGTGGTCAAGGAGCAGAACAACTGGCTGGCCATCGTCGGCTTGCCACTGACCCAGAAGCCCGGCCCGGCGCAGCTCAGACAAGGCTCACGAACACTGAGCTTTACCGTAGGCAGCAAAAAATACCCCGAGCAACGCATCACCTTGAAGAACAAGCGCCAGGTCAATCCAGCCCCTGCCGACCTCAAGCGCATCGATGCCGAGCTTGCCGAACAGCTCAAGGCCTATCGTAGCTTCAGTCCCAACCTGCCGAGCAACCTGATCCTCGACAAGCCCGTCATTGGCCCTTTGTCGAGCAAGTTCGGCGTACGTCGCTTCTTCAACGGTGAAGAACGCAACCCCCATGCCGGCCTCGACTTTGCCGTACCTGCCGGCACTCCAATCAAAACCCCGGCCAACGGCAAAGTGATTCTGATCGGCAATTACTTCTTCAATGGCAACACGGTGTTCGTCGACCACGGACAGGGCTTTATCAGCATGTTCTGCCACATGTCCAAGATCGATGTAAAACCCGGCCAGATGCTCAGTCGCGGCGCCGTGGTCGGCAAGGTCGGCTCGACCGGACGCGCCACCGGCCCGCACATGCACTGGAACGTCAGCCTCAATGATGCACGGGTGGATCCAGCCATCTTCATCGGCGCATTCCAGCCCTGAAGCCGGCTTGCGTCATTCAAAAAGACCGCGCAATAATCGCGTTCCTTCCATTCACAAACAGCTATAAAATCTCGACAAGAAGCTATTTTTAAGCATTCCTCTCAATTTTTTCTGAAGGCTTGCCATCCTCAATGCCACTGGTTAGGGTTGAGGCCATGAAGAACTTTCAGACCCTCATCCTGCTTCGTCAACATCGCAGCCTCTGCCTGGTCAGTGCACGACTACCAAGCTGAAACGCGTTGCCTCGCCTTTTCATCTCGTTTTCGTTCGGCAGGCCACCTTTCCAGGCCGCACACTCAAGGATTGCTTTCATGACCATGCTCAAAGACCCTTCGAAAAAATACAGTGCCTTCCCTACCGTCAACTTGCCTGACCGTACCTGGCCGTCGAAGACCATCACCCAGGCGCCGATCTGGTGCAGCTCTGACCTGCGTGATGGTAACCAGTCGCTGATCGAGCCGATGGATGCGGTGAAGAAGCTGCGCTTCTGGAAAACCCTGGTCAGCGTTGGCGTGAAAGAAATCGAAGCGTCGTTCCCGTCGGCATCGCAAACCGACTTCGACTTCGTTCGCACCCTGATCGAAGATGGCCACATCCCAGATGACACCACCATTCAGGTGCTGACCCAGGCCCGTGAAGATCTTATCGCCCGGACATTCGAGTCCCTGCGCGGGGCGAAGAAAGCCATCGTTCACCTGTACAACGCTACCAGCCCATCGTTCCGCCGTATCGTCTTCAATCAGGACAAGCAAGGTGTGAAAGACATCGCGGTGAACGCGGCCAAGCTGTTCGTCAAATATGCTGCCCAGCAGCCGGAAACCCAGTGGACCTTCCAGTATTCCCCGGAGACCTTCAGCGCTACCGAACTGGAGTTCGCCAAGGAAGTCTGTGACGCAGTGATCGAGGTGTGGAACCCGACACCAGAGCACAAGATCATCCTCAACCTGCCAGCGACCGTCGAAGTCTCGACGCCGAACATCTACGCCGACCAGATCGAATGGTTTGGTCGGAATGTCAGCCGCCGTGACAGCGTGCTTATCAGCCTGCACACCCACAACGACCGCGGTACGGGCGTCGCAGCTACCGAGCTTGGCCTGATGGCTGGCGCCGACCGTGTCGAAGGCTGCCTGTTCGGCAACGGCGAGCGCACCGGCAACGTCGACCTGGTTACCCTGGGCTTGAACCTTTACACCCAAGGTGTCGACCCCGAGCTGGATTTCTCCGACATCGACGGCGTACGCAAAGTGGTCGAAGAGTGCAACCAACTCCCTGTTCACCCGCGTCACCCGTACGTTGGCGATCTGGTTCACACCGCATTCTCCGGCTCGCATCAGGACGCCATCCGCAAAGGCTTCTCGCAGCAGAAGGACGATGCCAAGTGGGAGGTGCCTTACTTGCCGATCGACCCTGCAGACATTGGCCGCAGCTATGAAGCCGTCATTCGCGTCAACAGCCAGTCGGGCAAAGGTGGCATCACGTACCTGCTCGAGCAGGAGTACGGCATCAGCTTGCCGCGCCGCATGCAGATCGAGTTCAGCCAGGTAGTCCAGGGTGAAACCGACCGCTTGGGCCTGGAAATGACTGCCCAACAGATCTACAGCTTGCTGCACCGCGAATACTTGCAAGCCAACTCACCCTACGCGCTGGTCAGCCACCGCCTGCAGGAAGAGAACGGCAACAGCAATGTCGAGGTGGAAGTGTCCGGTGAAGGCGAGACCACCTTGCACTGGCGCGGCAAAGGCAATGGTGCTCTCGAAGCCCTGGTCGCCGGCCTGCCGGTTGCCGTAGAAATCATGGACTACAACGAGCACGCCATCGGCGCCGGCACCAATGCCAAGGCCGCTGCCTACATCGAGCTGCGTGTCGCCGGTGGTCGCCCAGTACACGGCGTGGGTATCGACGAGAACATCACCACTGCCAGCTTCAAAGCACTGTTCAGCGCGCTGAACCGTTCATTGAGCCAGCAGGAAGCCAAAGCCGCATAAGCGGACGCTGTAAAACCGCAAAGGCCCGTATTCCAGAATACGGGCCTTTTTTATTATTCAATGCTTACTCGCAAACTTTAAGTTTTATTAAAATTGACTCTCGTCAATTTCATATATCAAACCTTATGCTAACGGAATTATTAATTAATCCCTCAACTTAGTTAACGCTATCCCCACTTATATCCACTCCAGTAGAATAGTGGCTGCGTGCCACCAAACAATAAAAGGAACCGGCCAAACGCTTACTACAGAATGCATATGAGGTTTGAATCAACATGCTCAAGAACGCTCCGCTTCGTCTAAA
This sequence comes from Pseudomonas auratipiscis, assembly GCF_036324085.1. Lineage (NCBI taxonomy): Bacteria > Pseudomonadati > Pseudomonadota > Gammaproteobacteria > Pseudomonadales > Pseudomonadaceae > Pseudomonas > Pseudomonas auratipiscis. Next base: position 2,525 of record NZ_JAZDCU010000027.1, on the reverse strand, counting down.
ACTATTATTGCTGCTGGTATTACCAGTGCTCGGGTTTTTGAGCCTTGCAGGCGTATTCATCGTCGACAACTACCGAACGCTCAAGGACATGGATACCACTGTCGAAGCCACCCGAACGGCAACACTTCTGAGCCAGTTGATTACCACCTTGCAACGCGAACGCGGCACCAGCGGAGTGTTTCTTGGCAGCCGCGGGACCGCCATGGCCGACCACCTGATGTCCATGCGCAGCGAATCCACTGCGGCCGTCGAAGCAGTGAGCAGGCAGTCCAGCAAGCAAGACGCCGGGCTTGAGAAAGTAATTGCAGCCCTGCAGCGCTTGCCTGAAATCCGTAGCCAAGTGGACAAACTGAGCATCGACAGCACCGAGTCAGGAACACGCTACACGCAAATTATCGATCAGTTGATCGGCTACACCCATTCACTAGAAAGCGGTGTAACTAATACCCGTGTGATTCATGCCTTGAGCGCCCTTAACCAGTTCATTGAAATGAAAGAGCGGGCCGGCCGTGAGCGAGTAACACTTGGCCTGGTCTTCCATCAAGATCGTTTCGATGAAACTTTGCTATCACGCTTCGCCCGCAACTTGGGAGAATTCAGCGCATATGCCGACGGGTTTCGACGCAAGGCCCCTCCTGCAGCACTGCGCCAATTCGACGAAAAAATGCAATCAGCCGCCGCCGTCGAAGTTGCCCGTTTGCAACGCCTGGCATTTGAAGTACCACTAGGCCAGCGACTCGGCGTCAATCCGCAAGTCTGGTTTGAAACAGCCACCCAGCGCATTGATCAGATGAGCGAGGTCGAGCATTCACTGACCCAGACGGTCGGCACTCTGGCCGAGCAAGCACGCAGCGAGGCAAGTAGGGCTATGTGGCTGACCATTGGTAGCGCCCTTGTCGCACTGCTGGCAGTAGCACTGCTGGCCTGGGCGATAATTCGCAGCATCGATGTAGCTGTACGCGATATCAATCAAGCATTGAACAAGCTGGCCGAACGCGACCTGACCTCCAGGACCACTTACCAGAGTGACGATGAATTCGGCCAGATTGCCAACAACCTCAATCGCATGAGCAAAGAGATCACCAACATTGTCGAGGAAATCAGCAATGCCACCACGCAGGTAGCGACTGCCGCCGAAGAGTCCTCGGCGGTCACGCTGCAAACCAGCCGCAGCGTCGAACAACAACGCCAAAGCACCGAATTGGTTGCCACGGCCATCAACGAAATGAGCGCAACCGTACGCGAAGTGGCTCACAGCACTAGCGACGCGGCGAGCATGTCTCAGCAAGTCAATGCCAACGCGGCTCAGGGCCGAATCGAGATCGAGAGCACCGTCGAGCTGATCCGTCAGCTGTCGGACCAAGCCGAGCAGACTGCCAGCACCATTGATGACCTCAAGCGCGAAAGCGATGCCATCTCTTCAGTGCTGGATGTCATCCGCGGGATTGCCGACCAGACCAACTTGCTGGCCTTGAACGCAGCGATAGAGGCGGCTCGCGCCGGAGATCACGGTCGCGGCTTCGCTGTAGTCGCCTCGGAAGTGCGGACTTTGGCACAGCGAACCCAGGAGTCAACCGGCAACATTCAGCAGATGATCAGCAATCTGCAAGCCGGCTCGGAGCGCGCCAGCACCTCGATGCTTGAAACCTTGAGCAAGGCTCAGTCAGGCGCCAACAATATCGAACGCGCCGGTGAACTGCTCTGCGAAATTGCCGACGGGGTTGCCAGTATTAATGACCGCAATATTCAAATCGCCTCTGCCGCAGAAGAGCAGAGTGCAGTATCGGAAGACATCAACCGCAATGTGAACGAGATCAACGACCTGGTGATACAGGTGAGTGCGGGCGCGCAGCAGACGGCTGTGACCAGCCAGGAGTTGGCGCGACTGGCGGAACAGCAACAAGACCTGGTCAACCGCTTCAAAGTTGCCTAAGGCCTGTAGGTACGCCAGGCAAAAAAAAGGTTGTTCACGGAATGCCGGGAACTACGCACCGGGGCCTGCTAGCGAGTGAGCACCGGAATGTGGCTCGAATGGCGATGGACATATCCGTTTGTTGGGGTGGCACTACTGGCCGGCTTCGCTTTTACGGCGACCCACTTTCGTCGGGGTGTATGGACCGGACACATGGTGGACACGTGTACGGATACATCGTTGACACATTATCGCCTGCCATCCGGGTTGTCCCTTCGGTAGGTTGAGTGTAGGTATTGCGTAGTCGGGTGCAGCCTAGACAAAAGGGATGCGCCGTAAGAGCGCAAAGGAGATCCGAAACCGCCTAAGCCAATGGATCAGCACTGGCTGAATGGGGCACCACCTACGCACCGGAATGTGGCTCAGGTGTCGATGGGCATATCCGTTTGATGTGGTGGCACCACTGGCTGGTTTCGCCTTTACGGCGACCCGCTTTTGTCGGGGCAAAAGTGGGCAAAACCCCTTGTCCCTGCATTCGGCCCTGCGCTGCGCTCCGGGTTCCCTCATTCCACCCTTGCTCCCGTGGGGACCGCGCCGAAGGGCCGTCCTGGCC
>NZ_JAZDCU010000026.1:0-64422 GCF_036324085.1 Pseudomonas auratipiscis | reverse complement strand
GCCTGCGGGTGGCGTACTCATGCTTGTTCCGTGTGTTGCGTCTGCGCGAGCAATTCGGCCTCACGCTGGGCGATGGCAGCTTCCAACTCGGGAGAACGCTTGGCCCATTGTTCGGGCGGCAGGGGTTTGGACCATTCGATGATGGCGGGGTAGTCCAGGCTTGGAGGCGGATTCAGCTTTTTCCACTGCAGGTAGCCAGCCAATGGGGCATTGAAAATAAACACGCCAAATATACCCTCCCACAGTATCGTCAGAAGCCAGCCGCGGGTTTTAGCTTTATCGCGCATGTAGTCGATGTAGTCGCGCAGGGTCCCACCTAAGTTAAGCGGAACAGCCTCTGGCGCTGCGTCGGGCCCAATCTCCATGTAACTGCGCATGCACTCCCATAGCGCCATCGCGGTGGTGCCTCCGCCACAGCCAAAGCCCAGCGAGTAATGCTTGTTATCTTCCTTGGCGTGCGGATCTGGGTTCTCGAAGCCAATGAACAACATGCCCATCGTTGCTCTGCCACCTTGGCTTACCGACGAATGCTGCGTGGCTGCTGCCGTCACGCTTTCCCAAGGGACAATCCAGTACTCGCCATCTGCTTGCGGTACGCATACTTCACGGCGCTGTCGATTGAAACGTACGGGTAAAGGTACTTCGCGGAAAAGACCCTGAATCAGAAGTAAGGTAGGAATTCCGATGATAAAAGCGACCATGATCGCAAATATGTGCATATCGTCCTGATCATGCCTGAACAGATATCCCATGAATGCGAACAGCATTACCATTGGCCAAAGCACCATCACCGCCGACCCGATACTGTAATTACCAATATCGAGAAATACGTCGTTCTTGCGCCATATGGTGTTGAGCACATCGGAAGGTTTTCTCCCGGTGGGAATGGGCAATGGCGCTAAATAGTCGTTACGTGAAAACAGCCGTTTTTTAGTGGTGCCTGCGGGTGGCGTACTCATGTTTGTTCCGTGTGTTGCGTCTGCGCGAGCAATTCGGCCTCACGCTGGGCGATGGCCGCTTCGAGCTCAGGCGAACGCTTGGCCCATTGTTCGGGAGGCAGTGGTTTGGACCATTCAATGATGGCGGGGTAGGTTAAACTCGGCGGATGAGACAGCTTCAAGTTCTGCAGTTTTTCCGCGAGATAAGTCCCCAGAATCGTAATGCAGAACAAGCCCCAGAAAACACCAAGCAAGTTCCCCTTACAAAGGTCGGTAATGATCGAGCCGATTTGCGTTTCTTCGTAGGGTGCGACGCCTACCCGGCTATCTGGGACTGCGTCCGGTCCTATCTCCATGTAACTGCGCATGCACTCCCACAGCGCCATCGCCGTAGCACCTCCGCCGCAGCCAAAGCCTAGCGAGTAATGCTTGTTATCGTCCTTGGCGTGTGGATCTGGGTTCTCGAAGCCAATGAACAACATGCCCATCGTTGCTCTGCCAGCCTGGCTTACTGACGAATGTTGCGTGGCTGCTGCTGTCACGCTTTCCCAAGGGACAATCCAGTACTCACCATCTGCTTGCGGTACGCATACTTCACGGCGCTGTCGATTGAAACGTACGGGTAAAGGTACTTCTCGGAACAGGCTCAGAATCAAAAAAAAGGCAGCGGGGCCCGTGATACAAGCGCCCAAGATCAGAGCATCGGGATCATTTAAGCCATAAGCCAATCCCAAGGACAACATCACTAATGGCCAGATCCCCATCACCGCCGAACCGATACTGTAAATACCAATGTCGACAAACACGTCGTTCTTGCGCCATATCGTATTGAGTACATCTGAGGGATTTTCGCCGGTAGGGATGGGTAGCGGTGCCAGGTAATCGCTACGTGAAAACAGCCTTTTTTTTGTGGTGCCTGCGGGTGGCGTACTCATGTTTGGTCCATGTGTTGCGTTTGCGCGAGCAGTTCGGCTTCACGCTGGGCGATGGCAGTTTCCAACGCGGGAGAACGCTTGGCCCATTGTTCGGGGGGTAGGGGTTTGGACCATTCGATGATGGCGGGGTAGGTTAAATCTGGTGGTGGATTCAGTTTCCAGCGCTCAAGCACGTCGATAAGCAGCGTGTTAAAAATGAAAATGCCGCAGAAGCCTTCCCACAAAACGGTTACAAACCACCCTCGTAATTTCGCAGCTTTGATAAGGTCTTCCAGGTATGTGGCCCATATTCCCTTGGATCTGTCGAAACGTGCGGTGTCATCCTCCACCGCTTCCGGTCCTATCTCCATGTAACTGCGCATGCACTCCCATAGCGCCATCGCGGTGGTGCCTCCGCCACAGCCAAAGCCCAGCGAGTAATGCTTGTTATCTTCCTTGGCGTGCGGATCTGGGTTCTCAAAGCCAATGAACAACATGCCCATCGTTGCTCTGCCACCTTGGCTTACCGACGAATGCTGCGTGGCTGCTGCTGTCACGCTTTCCCAAGGGACAATCCAGTACTCGCCATCTGCTTGCGGTACGCATACTTCACGGCGCTGTCGATTGAAACGTACGGGTAAAGGTACTTCCTGGAACAGGCCCAGAATCACAAAAAAGATCGCGGGGCCTGTAATGCAAGCTCCCAAGATCAAAGCATCAGGATCATTGAAGACGTAAGCTAATCCAACAAACAACATCACCAATGGCCAAGTCACCATCACCGCAGAACCGACGCTGTAACTGCCAATATCGATGAAAACATCGTTCTTGCGCCATATGTTGCTGAGCACATCGGAAGGTTTTCTCCCGGTAGGGATGGGCAATGGCGCCAAGTAATCGTTGCGCGAAAATAGCCGTTTTTTAGTGGTGCCTGCGAGTGGCGTACTCATGTTTGTTCCGTCTGCGCGAGCAATTCGGCCTCACGCTGGGCGATAGCGGCTTCTAGTTCAGGAGAACGCTTGGCCCATTGTTCTGGAGGCAGGGGTTTGGACCATTCGATGATGGCGGGGTAGGTCAAACTCGGCGGATGAGACAGCTTCAAGTTCTGCAGTTTTTCCGCAAGATAAGTCCCCAGAATCGTAATGCAGAACAAGCCCCAGAAAACACCAAGCAAGTTCCCCTTACAAAGGTCGGTAATGATCGAGCCGATTTGCGTTTCTTCGTAGGGTGCGACGCCTACCCGGCTATCTGGGACTGCGTCCGGTCCTATTTCCATGTAGCTGCGTATGCACTCCCACAGCGCCATCGCGGTGGTGCCTCCGCCACAGTTAAAGCCCAGCGAGTAATGCTTGTTATCCTCCTTGGCGTGCGGGTCCGGATTCTCGAAGCCAATGAACAACATGCCCATCGTTGCTCTGCCAGCTTGGCTAACTGACGAATGTTGCGTGGCTGCTGCCGTCACGCTTTCCCAGGGGACAATCCAGTACTCGCCATCTGCTTGCGGTATGCATACTTCACGGCGCTGTCGATTGAAGCGCACGGGTAAAGGTACTTTTTTAAATACTCCCTGAATTAAGAAAAAAGTCGGAAGACTCATCACAAGAGAGCCCAGAATTAAAATATCTTGACTTAAATCGGAGTTTAAATTTTTGGTGAAATAAGATATTGCCAAGAAGGTCATCGCACCTACCCATATCACCATCACCGCCGAGCCGATGCTGTAATTAGTGATGTCGAGAAACACTTCGTTCTTGCGCCAGATTGTGTTAAGTACATCTTCAGGTTTTTCACCGGTAGGGATGGGTAATGGTGCCAAGTAGTCGTTACGTGAAAGCAGCCGTTTTTTTGTGGTGCCGGCCGGTGGCGTACTCATTTTTTATCCTTGGGTCGCAGGTAGTAGGCACCAGGCAGGCCGGCTCCAAGCTCATACTGAGGTACACGATCTAGTTCCGGTGTTGGATCATCGCCAAGTGCGACCACGCCGCTGTCACTCAGGGTGAAGGCAACGCCCCGCTCGCCGCCAATAAAGCTTTTGGCGCCGAGCATTGCGGTTAAAGGCGTTCGATACCACAAGCGCAGGGAGACTGTGCGGGGGCGTGAGCCAAGTACGCGTGGTTCTGTGTTGAATGGGCCACTCAGGCGTAACCCTTGACCTTCGTCGACGGGTATCCAGCAACAGCTGCTGCTGGACAGCCAGTGCGGAATCATATTCCGCCACGGTCGAGGCGGTTGGACACGGCCTGGGCTGTTTTTTATCAAGTAGGTGTAGTACTCGGAATCAACCGGGTCACCGATCAGGCTCAGTTGCAGGTAAGCACTGCTGGGCTCGGCGCCTGGCAAGTCGATCGAGAGGTAATCAATGGAATTTTCTGCGGTCAGCCCCATAGGGCCATAGCCAGTGCTGATCGAGCTGCTCTTCATACTGATACGGGGCGTATAGAGTATGTTGTAGAGCTGGTTGAGTTCGCTTTGTTGCGCCTTGGTCGGGATAGGATCCAGATTGTCTGCGCGCGCTTTCGACCAGCAGCAGGAACTGAGGAAGTTTTGCAGCGGCATCTGTTGAAAGAACCAGGTGATTAAATACAGTATGCCCAGTATGGCAATGACCCAGTTCAGCGGTCCCATGTACAACGAGAATCGCATGATGGCGCTTTCGGCTTCCACTAAACCGGCTAAGGTTTTTGCCGTTTGAACAAAACCTAATAGCGCTTGGGCTGCATAAGCTGTTATTTGGGCAGCTACCACAGCCTGGCGCATACTCAACCATGGGTCGATACGAGTCTGTGCACTTTCTAGCAGTATTTTCAGAGATTTATATTCTGAAATTGCTGCAGAACTGGACAGCGCGCCAATCAAACCACCAAACAGCGTAAGTGTTGGGGCAATTAGCTGCCCTTTACCAAGTTTTCTGATCCCGTGACCTTCTCGAAGTTGTGTATCAATCACCGCCGTCAACGCAGCAGCCGTATACAACGTTGCGGAAACAGTATCGTTGGTACGCTGGTCGCTCATTCCCTCCAATGTTGCTGCTTGGCTCAGATAGTTGTACGCGTTGAGCGAGTTCAGCAGTAAGACGGCCAGCGGTAAGACGCCACCGCTATTGGTCACTAAAGGGGAATTCGCGATACCTGCCACGCGCCCGGCGCCGATGGCTTTTCCTGTGGTGTTGGCCCAGTGGCTCAAGTCTTCGGCTTGTTTTCCCACCACAGACCAGATCAGTCGGCCGCCTTCGGTCACTTGTTGCAGGCGCGTGTCGCTACCCAGGCGAGCAGTGATGAAAATGCCGATCCATTCGCCGCTGAAGGTTATGTTGTCTTTGAGCAACAGCAGCGACGCCGACAGGCGGTTGACCAGCAGGGTCCATGGGTTGTGGGGGTTGCGGCCCATGGCCGCGAGGTCATCCAGCAGCGGTTGGCTCAGGGGCTTCAGTGCCTGACGGGTGGCGGCGATATTCTCGGCAGACAGCGCGGTCAGCAATTCGTCCATGCGCGGAGAGACGTTGATGCCGACATCGAGCGAGGGCGTCCAGGCGCGGAACAAGTGCGTTAAAGCACCTCCATCGGCTGCCCGCACGTATTCGGCGTATTGTTCGGCGCCCTGGGCACGAATGCATTGTGCAGTCAGGCACCCGCTGGCCAGTTCGGTCAGCCAGTGCCGTGAATCCAGGTCGTGATAGTCGACAAACCAGGTGCCGTTCGCCGAGCGCTTGAGGAACACGCCTCGGTCGCTGAACAGGGCTTGATGACGTTGCTCGATCTGCTGGAAGTGCGCGGGGGCGGTGGAGTCGAGCCAGGTGTTCATTGCCTCAAGGTTGATGTATTCGCTCACCTTGGCGCTGAGAAAATCATTGTTGAGGTTGGCCTGCTTTTCGGCGCGATACTCGCGCACAAAGTACTCGGCTTCGTTGTACAGGTCTGCCGGAATGAAGGCCCGTACGGGCCCGACAATAGCGCCAATGCGCGCATCGCGGTTCCTGGCTTCGGCCTGGGTAGGCTGACCACCATAGCGGCGGGCCTCGGTTTCAGCCTTCAGCTCTTCATCCAGTCGGTGCTGGCAATCGAGCATGATTTCACCTTGCTCAGGCGTGAGGGTGATATCGCGTCCCTTGTAGCGATAGTTGAGGCTGCCCGCCAGCTCAGCGCCGTCTTCGCTGACCAGGCTGCGAACAAACCCACCGATGCTCAGACGCAGGTTGTTGTCAGCCATCCACTGTTCGTGACGAGTTTCAACCCACTCCTGCTCATGGTTGATATCACGCAGCACGCCAAGGTCATCGTCCAGGCAGGCAAATACAGCGAACAAACCATTGGCCTGTGCTTTCGTGTTTTCCAGCCAATCCTGGGTGCCCTGGGCCTCCCACCGTTTGGCACTCCACTCGCCCGCGGGCTCGTCGCTGGCTTCGGGGTGTTGAGCGATGACATTGTCCCGTTCACGTAGACGCTGCATCACTGTGATGTACGCCTTGATGTTGTCGGTCGTGGGCGCTTTCATCACCGCCTCACCCAGCGCGGCCGTGTTGTCGTCGCCGCGCTGATGGTCAGCCTTCATCGCTCGGGCGTAGGAGGTCGGAATAAGTTCAGCCATGACTTGCTTGGCGTCGGCCAGCGGCGGGCAATGAGGTGCCTGCAGCTCATTGGCGACTGTGCGCAAGGCTATGTGGCGCATGTGTGCGTTGCGCTTGGTACGGTCGCTCAATGCCTTGCAGTGCTCTGCGGGGAGGGGGAACTCGGCGTAGAGCATCCAGGCGTCGTGAGTCTTTTTCAGCGGCAGCCCTGCCAAGGTGCCCTGCAAAACGATGGTGCTTTCACACGCCAGTGTCTGCGCGCTGAGCAGTCCATCCGGTGCGATAGCGTAGCGTTCGAGCGGGCCTTGGTCTTGCCAGAGGTACAAAAAGCCTTCTCGCAGACGCCGTGCCGCCATGGGCCGACTACGGGTAGTAACGCCGGGCGTGCAACAGGGATGAGGGGCTTTTTCTTCCGCCAGTGCGTACCTCACCGGCACCACGAAGACCTCAGGCTGACTGGCGGGACAAGGCGTCAGATGGCTGTTGATGTCTTCATGGGGCAGTGCCTTGGCGGCGCGGTCGGCCTGGGCCAATCGGTCCAGCAGTTCCAGTTTGCTCGCGCTCATCCAGTGAACTCCTTATCGGTAAGTAACTGACGATGCAGTTCGGCACTCAGGTTATCGAGGCGCTGCGTCGGCAAAGCGGCTTTGTCGTCGAGAATGTGGCGGTACACGGCGTGATCTGCAGCGTTGGGAAATTCATCACCCAGCACGGCGTGAAAATTGGCCCAGCGCGTGACTTGATCAATTGCGCTGTAGCCGTGACGTTCAGCATTACGTTGGCACGCCGTTGCCCAGTGTTGTTGGGCAGTGGCATCCAGTCCTTGCAGGCGTTGAGGAAAGTAATGCCGACAATGCTCAAGCAACTGCTCGGTAAGCTTCTGCTGCTTGGCGGCGCTGAGGTGATTCAACTGCTGCATGCCAAGGCATAGCCACGGTTTGTCCGAGTACTGGGCAATGGGCTGTTCGGGGTTTTCCTGCGTGATGCACCCGCCACGCTGAAACGACTTCGGCAGTACGATGCGGCGGATCGGTCCCATCAGTCGATCACGTTCGCGTGGCTCCAGGTCTGTCAGCCACAGGTGCGCGATACGCGGATCGTAGTAGCGAAAAAAGACCGTGACATCGCCCTCGATGCGGGCGTGGATCAGGCTGCGCAGATGTTGCAGCAACGCCGCTTCATCCACCTCGGACTCAAGCCAGATACCCGCTGTGGTGCTCCATTCGTGGGTAAAGGTTTCTGCCAGTGGGCTGTCGGCAACTACGGGTACCAATACCGGGCTGGTCTTTATCAGCGCGTTGTACGCAGTATGTTGATACAGCGATTGCACTGCCGTGGTGCATCCGAGTTCAAACAGGCGATCCGGCAAGCTATCGATGAGGGCGCCGTCCAGCAGCAAATAGGCCTGGTTCATGCGTTCATCTCCGCGAGTTTTTCACACACGGCGCAGATGGGAGCGGCTTGTCGCGCGGCGTGTATCAGCGCTGCTTTTTGCGCGGCCAGCGACAGCGCAACCAGTGCTGCTGCCGCCACCGGTAAGACCGAAAGGGCCTGCTGGGACGCAACCCCGACAACCGGCGCGCCCCCTGGAACGATGGGCACGCTGCTGAAGATTCCTCCCGCACTGATAATGATGTGTTGCCCGCCAGCCTTGAGGGTCAGGCTCATTCCGGCATCGATCACCACATTGGTGGCGGTGACGTGCGCCTGTGGACCTGCCTGGATCACCAATGTGCCGTCCGCCACAGTGCTGCTATTGCCGGTGATGGAAATCAGGTCGTTACCGCCGATCACTGTATTGCGCAGGCCCTGGGTGGTATGTAGCTCGTCGCCACCGATCAGGCTGGAGCTGTTGTGATCGACCTGTTCACAGCGGTCATTGTTGATCAGGCTGTGACTGTTCTGGCTTATCTGCTCGTGACGGTCGTTTCCGATCTTGATGTCGCTGTCGTTGAGGATCAGTTGCTCGATGTCGCGCTGCGCGCGCAGGTAGATTTTTTCCTGTCCGGCGCGGTCTTCCAGTAACAACTCGTTGTAGCCACCATTGTGCGGAGAGCTATGGCTGCGCAAGACGGTTTTGGTTTTGTTCGCGGGCAACGGATACGCCACCGGTGTGCACTTGTTGGCCACGCAGCCGGTGATCAACGGCTGGTCGGGATCACCATTGAGAAAGGTCACTACCACTTCCATGCCGATCCGCGGGATGGTCACTGTGCCAAAACTTTCCCCGGCCCAGCTGGATGCTACTCGCAACCAGCAACTGCTCTTGTCGCTGTTAAGCTCCGCGCGGTCCCAATGGAACTCGACTTTGACCCTGCCATGCTCATCGCAGTAGATCTCTTCGCCCACAGGTCCGGTGACGCGTGCGGTGTCGCACACCAACGTTGCTTTACGCGTGACCAGCGGAGGACGAAAGAACACGTCCCAGGGGATAGCGCTGAAGTTGTTGCGATAGCCTTGGCTGAAACCGTTCTCCGACGGCCAGTCGCTGGAGGCCGACTCTTCAAGCACCTGCGGCTGCTTGCCTTCATGGCTTACGCTGAGCAGCAGCCACAAGTCGTTGTATTGCTTGCGCGGGTGATCGGTCAGGTCGAAGAAGTAACCGCTGCGCAGGGTGGGCTGATCGCTCTGGCCTTTAACCAGCTGATAATCGCTGCGCTGTCGTTCCAGGGCATGGCGGGCACGTTGTTCGCCGAGTTTTGCCGTCTCGATCAGCGTGGGGTAGCGGTAGTCTTCAAGAGCAGGGGCGGATGTGCTGGAGGACTTGCTTTCGAGCAACAGGTTTGGGCGTTTCAGATCGTAATCGCGGCGGGTGACCTTAGTGGTTCGGGTGTTGAAACCCATGGCAAATTGGCTGACCACCGGATGCTCTGCCACCAGGCCGGTGCCTTGCAGATAGGGGGTTGCATCGAGTTTGGGAAAATAGGTCTGGTGGTCGGTGAACACCAGTTGATGGTCATCCGGGCTGTGCTGGTGGTGCCAGGCGATGCCATCTTCACTGCACAAGCGCTGAATGAAATCGAAGTCACTTTCACCGTACTGAGTACAGTAGACCCGCTGCGGGCTGGTGGTGACATGGAACCTGAAGGTATCGGCCTGAATCCCGTGCCCCTGGAGCACCTGTGTGACGATCTGTGTAACGGTCTGTTGTTGGAAAATCCGCTGGTTATGGCTGAACTGCAGGTAGTGCAGGGCCGGCACCAGCGTCAGGTGATAGCGCGTCAGGCGTTTGCCCGGCTCACCGACCGAGACGTTGTCGATGCGGCCATGGATACCTTCGCCATTGAGGCCAAACGTGAGGAACGCCGGTTGGCCGAGCAGGCTTTCAAGGTTGAAGTCTGGGTACTCGCTGACCAGCTCCACCTGGATCGCGTACAAGCTACTGATTGCCTCAGTCCCGTGAAAGGCCAACACCTTGAAGTCATTGCGAATGGACGGGATCAGTAACGCGAAGTGTGCAGCGTTGGCCGGGGCGAACATACGCTTATCCTTACTCTGAAAAGTGAACGCAGAACGCGATGCCACGGCAGAAAGCCGGGCAAGTTCAAATTTCAGCGCACGCTAACAAGACGGCTAAGGAATTGATGCAGGGGGCGTCCTAAGAGGACGTGTGAATTTTCTTTTGTCTACCCAAAGGGTTAGCCCCGCGATTTTCAGCGACTAAACCATCCATCCCGGCGCTGCAGTTGCCAACCCATCACCCCCAGGGTCACCCCACGCAGGGCCATGAACAGCAGAAAAGCCATCCACAAACCGTGGTTGCCCAGGTCGCTGGCGGCGTAGGCCACCGGCAGCGCCAAGGCCACGCTGAGCAGCATGCCGTTGCGCATCTCGCGGGCACGGGTGGCGCCAATGAACAGGCCATCGAGCAGATAGCTCCAGACTGCAACCAGGGGCAGCAGTGCCAGGTACGGCAGGTACTGGTACGCCGTTGTGCGTACGCTTTCGATGTCTGTCTGCAGGTTGATAAACAGGTGCCCGCCCAACAGAAACAGCACGGCAAAGCCGCTGCTGGCCAGCAGCGACCATCCGCAAGCCACGGTCAGTGAACGGCGCAAGGCCTGGCGATCGCCAGCACCGATGGCGTGGCCGCACAAGGCTTCGACTGCATGGGCCAGGCCGTCCAGGGCGTAGGCGGTGAGCAGCAGACCATTGAGTAGCAGGGCGTTGGCGGCAACGGTGGCTTCACCCAGGCGGGCGCCTTGGACGGTGATCAGGAAGAACACCGCCTGCAACGCCAGGCTGCGGATAAAGATGTCGCGGTTGACCGCAAGCAACGGCCGCCAGCTCTGCCAGCGAGCGAGCAGGGCCCAGGCGATTTTTCCGGGGTAGGCGCGCAAGGCGGGGCGGGTCAGGGCCAGGCCAAGCAGGGCAGCGCTCCACTCGGCAATTACTGAGGCGCGGGCCGAACCGAGTACGCCCCAGTCCAATCCCAGCACGAACCACAGGTTCAGGGCGATGTTCAGCAGGTTCGTGGTCAACAGGATCGCCAACGGCGCCCTGGCGTTCTGGGTGCCGAGGAACCAGCCGACCAGGGCGAAGCTCGCCAGTGCGGCGGGCAAGCCCAGCAGGCGAGTGTGAAAGAAGTCCTGGGTGGATTGCTCCAACGCTGCCGACGGCTGCATCAGTTGCAAGGCCAACTGGCTGAAAGGCAGGGCCAGCAACCCCAGGAGCAGTGCGAACAGTAATGCCAGTAGCAGGCCTTGCACCAGCACTTGGCGCAAGGCCGCGCCATCGGCACGCCCGGCAGCCTGGGCGGCAAAACCGGTAGAGCCCATGCGAAGAAAGCCCATCAAAAAGGCCAGGAAGGTGTACAGGCTGGCACCTACCGCTACCGCGCCAAGCTGATGGGCATGAGGCAGATGGCCAATCACGGCACTGTCTACCAGCGCCACCAGGGGTACGGAGATGTTCGAGAGAATCATCGGTGCGGCCAGGGCCCAGACCTTGCGGTGGGTCAGGCGGTCGCGCCAGTCGGTCAGCAATTGGGACATGTCGGCTCCAGGCAAGCCGCACATTGTAGCCGCAGCGTACGGTGACGACCTGGTTGATATATAGTTCTCCCCTCAGAACCTGCTGCCAAAGAGTTACTTTCATGCTCAACAAAGGATTGTTGCTGGCCTGTGCGCTGGCCTTGCTCAGTGCCTGCGACTCGTCTGCCCCAGACAAGCCGGCCCCCGCGCCAACCCAGGCGCAGGAAGTCGCCCAGCCGGCCCGTGAAGATGCCGCGGCCCTGGCCAAGCGTTATGCCGGTCGCGAGCTGAGCGTGGTGGATGTATCCGAAATCCAGGTCGATGGCGCCAGTGCGCTGTCCCTGACGTTCTCGGTACCGCTGGATGCGCAGCAGAACTTTGCCGACCGGGTTCATCTGGTCGACACCGTCAAAGGTAAGGTCGATGGCGCCTGGGAGCTCTCGGACAACGCGATGGAGCTGCGCCTGCGTCACCTGGAGCCGCAGCGCAAGCTGGTGCTGACCATCGATGCCGGCCTGCAGGCAGTCAACGGTGAACGCCTGGCCGCCGAATCGGTAAGTCGCCTGGAAACCCGCGACATGCAGGCAACCATTGGCTTTGCCAGCCGCGGCTCACTGCTGCCGACACGCCTGGCCGAAGGGTTGCCGGTGATTGCCTTGAACGTCGACAAGGTCGATGTCGAGTTCTTCCGGGTCAAGCCAGCGTCGCTTTCGCCGTTTCTCAGTGCCTGGGGGCGCAACAGCAGCCTGTATTACTACCAGTCGAAAGAAACCCTGAACATGACCGAGCTGGTCTACAGCGGTCGCTTCGACCTGAACCCTGCACGCAACACCCGCGAAACCGTGTTGCTGCCGATTGCCGGAATCAAGCCACTGCAGGAACCGGGGGTCTACCTTGCGGTCATGCGCGCTTCCGGTACCTATGACTATTCGCAACCGGCAACGCTGTTCACCCTCAGCGATATCGGTGTGTCGGCTCACCGCTATCAGAACCGCATGGACGTGTTTACCCAGGGTCTGGAGGGTGGCAAGGCCCTGAGCGGCGTCAATCTCGAACTGCTCGACGCCGAAGGCCGTGTGGTTGGCCAAGGTAAAACCGACAGCGATGGCCATGCCCAATTGCCGATGCCGCCAAAGGCTGAAACCCTGTTGGCCCATCAGGGCGTACACACCACCATGCTGCGCCTGAACAGTGCGGCGCTGGATCTGGCCGAGTTCGACATTACCGGCCCGCAAGCCAATCCCCTGCAGTTTTTCGTCTTCGGTCCGCGAGACCTGTACCGCCCCGGTGAAACCGTGTTGCTCAACGGCTTGTTGCGTGACCAGGATGGTCGTCCCATCAAACCCCAGCCGGTGACCGTTGAAGTACGTCGGCCGGATGAACAGATCAGCCGCAAGTTCGTTTGGGAACCGGACAGCAATGGCCTGTACCAGTACCAATTGCAGTTGGCCACTGAAGCGCCGACCGGTCGCTGGCAGCTGTTGTTCGATCTGGGTGGCGGCAAGAAACAGATCTATGAATTTCTCGTCGAAGACTTCCTGCCTGAGCGCTTGGCCCTGGAGCTCAAAGGCAGTGATGCTCCTTTGAGTCCTGAGCAAAACGCTGAAATCGACGTCAATGGTCGGTACCTGTACGGTGCGCCTGCCTCGGGCAACCGCTTGAGCGGCCAGGCTTACGTGCGTCCGCTGCGCGAAGCGGTACCGGCATTGCCAGGCTATCAGTTCGGCTCGATTACTGAGCAGGAGCTGACCCAGGATCTGGAGCTGGATGAAGTCAATCTCGATGCCAACGGCAAGGCCACATTGAACATCGAGAGCAAATGGTCCGAGGCCCGCTCGCCGCTGCAACTGACAGTACAGGCTAGTTTGCAGGAGTCCGGTGGTCGGCCGGTTACCCGGCGCCTGGAACAGCCGATCTGGCCCGCCGAGCGCTTGCCGGGTTTGCGTGGTCTATTTGACGGTGAAGAAACCGATAGCGACGGCCCAGTGGAATTCGAAGTGCTGGTTGCCGACCGCGACGGTAACAAGTTGGCTGCCAATGGCCTCAAGGTGCGCTTGATCCGCGAGCGCCGCGACTACTACTGGAACTACTCCGACAGTGATGGCTGGAGCTACAACTTCAACGAGAAGTTCCTGACCCAGAGCGAGGAGACGGTCAACGTCAAGGCCGGGTCCACTGCCAAACTCAACTTCCAGGTTGAATGGGGGCCCTACCGGGTTGAAGTGGAAGACCCGCAGACCGGCCTGGTTTCCAGTGAGCGATTCTGGGCCGGCTACCGCGCCCAGGACAATGCCGATGGTGGCGCTGTTCGCCCTGATCAGGTCAAGCTTGCCCTGGACAAACCGTCCTATGCTGATGGCGCTATCGCCAATGTCACCGTAACACCCCCGGCTGCCGGGACCGGCTACCTGATGGTCGAGTCGAGCGAAGGTCCGCTGTGGTGGCAAGAGATCGATGTGCCGGCTGAAGGCAAAACTTTCGCCATCAACCTGGACCGCAAGTGGGCCCGCCATGACCTGTACGTCAGCGCCCTGGTGATTCGTCCTGGCGAGCGTAAGGTAAATGCCACGCCGAAGCGCGCGGTCGGCGTGCTGCACCTGCCACTGGACCGCGCCGAGCGCAAGCTTGCGGTCACCCTCAGTGCACCGGAAAAAATGCGTCCCAAGCAGCCCTTGACGGTCAAGGTGCAGGCGCGCAATGCGGATGGCAGTGTGCCTGAGCAGGTACACGTGCTGCTGGCCGCGGTCGACGTGGGCATTCTCAATATCACCGACTACCTGACCCCCGACCCCTTCACCGGCATGTTCGGGCGCAAGGCCTATGGCGCCGACCAACTGGATATCTATGGTCAGTTGATCGAAGCCGGTCAGGGCCGTCTGGCCAGCCTTGCCTTCGGTGGCGATGCGGCCATGGCCAAAGGTGGCAAGCGCCCCAACACCAGCATCACCATCGTTGCCCAGCAAAGTGCGCCGGTCACCCTGGATGCGAATGGCGAAGGCGAGGCCAGTGTCGACATCCCCGATTTCAACGGCGAACTGCGCTTGATGGCCCAGGCCTGGACCGATGATCGCTATGGTGTAGCCGAGGGCAAGACGGTGGTTGCTGCGCCGTTGATCGCTGAATTGTCGGCGCCACGTTTCCTGGCTGGGGGCGACAGCACCTCCTTGGCACTGGATATGTCGAACCTGTCCGGTCAGGCGCAGAAGCTCACTGTGCGGTTGAGCACGGAAGGCCAATTGAATCTGATGCGCACAGCCGAGCAAACCCTGGACCTGACCCAGGGCAAGCGCGTCACCCTGTTGGTGCCGGTACAGGCCACAGGCGGCCTGGGCCAGGGCAAGGTCAAGGTCGAAGTGCTGGGCCTGCAACTGCCTGGTGAAAAGGCCGCGGCGTTCACCCGTGAATGGACCCTGGGTATTCGCCCGGCTTACCCGGCGATGCTCAAGCACTATCGGGTGGCGCTCAACGACCAGCCGTGGAGCCTGCCGGAGTCCGATCTGGCCGAGTTCGAACCGGCGGGGCTGGAGGCCACACTGGCATTGTCCAGCCGACCTCCGCTGAACCTGGCTGAACAGATTCGCGCCCTGGAAGCCTACCCTTACGGGTGCCTGGAGCAGACCACCAGTGGCCTTTATCCCTCGCTGTACGCCGATGCCAAAACCCTCAAGCGCCTGGGGATCACTGCAGAACCGGCCGATGTGCGCAAGCGCAAGATCGAAATGGGTATTGAGCATCTGCTCGGGATGCAGCGCTACAACGGTAGTTTTGGCTTGTGGAGTTCGGACAGCGAGGAAGAATACTGGCTGACCGCGTATGTCACCGACTTCCTGCTGCGCGCGCGCGAGCAAGGCTACGCGGTACCGGCCGATGCGTTGAAGAAGGCCAGCGAGCGCCTGCTGCGTTATCTGCAGGAACGTAACCTGATCGAGGTGAACTACAGCAACAATGCCGAGCACAGTCGCTTTGCGGTGCAGGCATATGCAGCGTTGGTTCTTGCGCGTACGCAGCAGGCCCCTTTGGGTGCCCTGCGTAGCGTGTTCGAACGACGCAGCGATGCACGCTCCGGCTTGCCATTGGTACAGTTGGCCATTGCCTTGGAAAAAATGGGCGACAAACCGCGTGCCCAGCAAGCCTTGCAGGCGGGCCTGGCGGTTAGCCGCGACAGCAAAGAATGGCTCGGTGACTATGGCAGCCCGGTGCGTGACCAAGCATTGATTCTGGCCTTGCTGGAAGAAAACAACCTGGCCACCAACAGCGTGGATCAACGCTTGTTCCAGCTGTCTGACCAAGTGGCTGCCAACCAGTGGCTGTCGACTCAGGAGCGCAACGCCTTGTTCCTGGCTGGACGCGGTCTATTGAGCAAGCCCGAAGGCAAGTGGTCGGCACGCCTGGACAGCGCCGGTGAACTACGCGACCTCGATAGCGCGCAGTCGGGCCTTAAGCTTGAAGGTCCGCTGCTGGCCTCGCCATTGACGGTTCAAAACCAGAGTAGCGACACGCTGTACCAGCAATTGACCCTGTCCGGTTATCCACGCCACGCCCCGGCGCCGAGCAGCGCCGGAATGAACATTCGTCGTGAGTATCTGGGGATGAATGGTCAGCCTCTGGACATTCGCGCGCTGAAGAGTGGCGATCTGGTGCTGGTGCACCTGGCCGTTACCGCTACTTCGCGGGTGCCGGATGCGTTGGTTGTCGACCTGTTGCCTGCAGGCCTGGAGCTGGAAAACCAGAACCTGGCGCAGAGCGCGGCGAGCCTGGAAAATGCCAGCAGCGCGGTCAAGCAATGGCGAGAGTCGATGCAGAATGCCAACCTGGTGCACCAGGAATTTCGCGATGATCGCTACGTAGCAGCGTTGCCGGTGGACAGCTATGGCACCACGCATCTGCTCTATCTGGCGCGGGCGGTAACGCCGGGCACCTACCGTGTGCCTCCACCGCAAGTAGAGTCGATGTATCGCCCTAATCTGCAGTCGGTGGGTGAGTCGGCAGGGGATATGGTGGTCAGGGGGCGCTGAGTAACCATCCCTCTGATTGTGCAGGCGTTGGCTTTGCCAGCGCCTGCAGCGACAAGGGCGATACTGCCATCAGTGAATGATCCAGCTCAGTACCCACAGCCCCAGTACCAGCCAGATGATGCCGAGAATGATCGAGGCACGCATGAAGGCACGGATGGCCGAGTACAGCAGCATCAAACCGATGATCAGGGCGATGATGCTGACCAGCGAGGTGTCCATGCCCAATGTGCGTGCCAGGCCATCGATGAAATTGCCACCGGCGTTGGCCAGCAGGTTGAATAACCCGCTCAAACCATCGACGACAAAGCGGATCAGCGCCCCCAGGGCCTGGCCGAGCCACTCGAAAAAACCTTCTACATGCATAGTTGCTTCCTGATGATCGTCTCGGCGAGTCTGCCGTTGCCAAATCTTTGGCCTTCCAATGTCCTGCTCGGTTCCCTACCCATTACCGCTGGCAGGGTCGTCTGATGCTCATCTTAGCTCGCTCGCTCAGTCCCATGGCGAAACGCTTGGGTGTCGTTTCGGGTGTGCTGCTATTGCTTGCTGCGCTGTTGTGGATCGCTGACCGGGTGTGGCCGCTGCCACTGCCGGCCGATGATCTGGCACGTGTGGTGCTGGCCGAGGACGGCACGCCATTGTGGCGCTTCGCCGATGCCGAAGGAGTCTGGCGCTATCCGGTCAGCGCCGATCAGGTGTCACCCTATTATTTGCAGGCGTTGCTGACTTATGAGGATCGCTGGTTCTATCAGCACCCAGGGGTCAATCCGTTGGCGCTGGGCCGCGCTGCATGGCAAAACCTGCGCGGTGGGCGAGTGGTGTCGGGCGGCAGCACCCTGTCGATGCAGGTCGCTCGATTGCTGGACCCGCACGCGCGCACCTTGCCTGGAAAACTGCGCCAACTGTGGCGCACGGCGCAGTTGGAATGGCATTTGTCCAAGGCGCAGATCCTTGAGATCTATCTCAATCGTGCACCTTTCGGCGGCACCTTACAGGGTGTAGCCGCGGCCAGTTGGGCTTACCTGGGCAAGTCGCCACAGCATTTGACCCCGTCCGAAGCGGCGATGCTCGCGGTATTGCCGCAGGCGCCAAGTCGTTTGCGCCCAGACCGACATCCGGCTCGCGCGCAAGTGGCACGTGACAAAGTGCTCAAGCGCCTGGCCGAGTATCAAGTATGGCCGCAGCAACGGATTGCCGAGGCCATGGAAGAACCGTTGCTTCTGGCTCCCCGCCAGGAACCAGCCTTGGCGCCATTGCTGGCGCGACGCCTGAACCGGCCGCACAGCCCGCCCCTGATCCGTACCACGCTCGATGCCTCATTGCAGCGGCGTCTGGAAAACCTGTTGCTGGGCTGGCGCGCGCGCCTGCCCGAACGTACCTCGGCAGCGATTCTGGTGGTTGAAGCTCAGAACATGGCCGTGCGTGCCTACCTTGGTTCCGTCGACTTGAACGATGAGCGCCGTTTTGGCCACGTCGACATGATCACTGCGCTCAGGTCACCAGGCTCTACCCTCAAACCGTTCCTTTATGGCATGGCCATGGATGAGGGGCTGATTCATTCCGAATCGTTACTCCAGGATGTGCCAAGACGCTACGGTGATTATCGGCCAGGTAACTTCTCCATGGGCTTCAGTGGCCCGGTGGCTGCCAGTTCGGCGCTGGCGCTGTCGTTGAATCTGCCCGCGGTGCAGTTGCTCGAAGCATATGGGCCGAAGCGCTTTGCGGCGCAGATGCGCAATGGTGGCGTGCCGCTGACACTGCCGCCACTGGCGGAGCCGAACCTGTCGTTGATTCTGGGAGGGGCGGGCAGTCGCCTGGAGGATTTGGTCGCCGGTTACGGGGCATTGTCACGCGGCGGATTGAGTGCGCCGATGCGCTTGCAGCCAGATGCGCCTTTACTTGACCGGCGGCTGCTGTCGCCGGGCAGCGCCTGGATCATCCGGCGTATTCTCAGTGGTCAGGCGCGCCCCGACCGCGACCCGCATGCCGAATTGGTACAGCGACCCCTGCTGGCCTGGAAGACCGGCACCAGTTATGGCTTTCGTGATGCCTGGTCGATTGGTGTCGGCCCTCGTTATCTGATCGGCATCTGGATCGGACGCCCCGATGGTACGCCGGTGCCCGGGCAGTTCGGCCTGGCGTCGGCAGCGCCGCTGATGCTGCAGGTGCATGATGTGTTGAGTAACCGTGACAGCCAGCGCGGCATTGCCGTGCCGGTGGCTGCAGTACCCGACAACGTCGGCGTGGCCGCAATCTGCTGGCCGCTCGGGCAACCAATGGCTCGCCAGAATGACAATTGCCGACGCCAGCGCTTTGCCTGGACCCTGGATGGCACTGCCCCGCCGACCTTGCTGGCAGCTGATCAACCCTTGAGCGTCGGTTTGCGTGAAACGGTCTGGCTAAACGCCCAGGGGCAGCGGGTAGACCACAGTTGCAGCGGCGCTCAACCCCGTGAGATTGCCTTGTGGCCGGCACCCTTGGAACCCTGGCTGCCACGCGTAGAACGCCGAGAGGCGCGACTGCCGAAAATTGATCCTGATTGCCCACCCCAGGTACCGGCTAGCGCACCGCCATTGTCGATCGTCGGGGTGCGCCAGGGTGATCAGTTGCGGCGTCCGGCGTCGAGCAGCGAGCCCTTGCGCCTTGAGGTGTCCGCACTGGGCGGCAATGGTCGGCGTTGGTGGTTCCTCAATGGCGTACCGCTGGGCGAATCGCAGGGGCAGGAATCGCTGAGTGCCCGCTTTGAACAGGCAGGGCGTGTAGAGCTCAGCGCGCTGGATGAGAGTGGCCAGACTGCGCGGGTCGAGTTCCAGATCAATCAATGACGGGGCTGCCTGTCAGTCCCTATTGCGATTAGACGTCAGCGCAGGCACCACCTACGCTTGAAGCTGACGAGGGAACCGTCCCGGTGTTCTCGAATTTGTCGGGATCATGGAGCGCCACATGCGTCCGTTGACCGTCGCGATACTCAGTCTTTGTTGGGCGAGCGGGTCGAGCGCAGAACCCTTGCCAACCTATCTGATCAGCAATGAAGTCGAGCGTAGCCTGCCTGCCGTCAACCTGCCCATCGACAGCTACCGGCCTGCCTCCGCGAGCTTGCAGGTAGCGGTGCCGCCGTCGCAGTCGCTGCAACTTGATAGGCGCACCCGGATACGCTTGCACAAGGTGCGCTTTACCGGCGGCACCGTTTACCCCTTGAGCGATTTGCGCGAGAACTACCAGGAGCTGGTCGATCGTGACGTCACGCTGGCAGAACTGAGCGAGGCAACTCAACGCCTGACTCGACGCTATCAGGAGGATGGCTACCTGCTGTCCTACGCCTACCTGCCGCCACAGGATTTCGCTGATGGGCGGGTACAGGTGGTCTTGGTTGAAGGCTACATTGGTGACTTTGAACTACAAGGCGACATTGGGCCGGCGTCTACCTTTCTGGGTGAAGTGGCCACCCGGCTCAAGGCTGAGCGCCCGCTTACGCGCAAGACCTTGGAGCGCTACACAACATTGATGAGCCACGTGCCGGGTATCACGCTGCAGGCTCAGGTGGCGCCCGGCACCGCCGATGGCGCCAATACATTGTTGGTACAGGCCGCGCACCAAGCGTTTTCGGCGCGGTTGGATGTAGCCGATGGTAACCGCGAAGGACTTCAAGCGCTCTTGGGCGTCAGCAGCAACGCGCTGACGTCGATGGCTGAGCAATTGAGCTTCAGCGCGCTATTTCCGCCGGGCAACGATCATGAACATTACTATCGCCTGGATTACGACCAATACCTGGATAGCGAGGGGAGCCGCTTGAATCTCTCCGCCTCGCAGTATCGCGGTGATCTGAGTGCTCTGCTGCGATTGAACAATGGCAGCGACCTCCGGCAGCATCGCCAGAGTGACCGCTACTCGGCAGGCCTGAGCCA
Organism: Pseudomonas auratipiscis; assembly: GCF_036324085.1. Lineage (NCBI taxonomy): Bacteria > Pseudomonadati > Pseudomonadota > Gammaproteobacteria > Pseudomonadales > Pseudomonadaceae > Pseudomonas > Pseudomonas auratipiscis. Next base: position 44,116 of record NZ_JAZDCU010000026.1, on the reverse strand, counting down.
GACCTTGACCGCCTCACCTAATGAATGGCTCAGCGTTGCCGGGCGCCTGTATGTGGTGAACGACCAAAGCCATTACCAGGCACTGGATTCCGCTCTCAAAACCCGCAGCAGCACGGATATGCGCGCCGTGGCGTTCGAAGGCGACTGGCGCCAGAGTGACCATGGGCGTCTGCGCATCCTCAGTGTCGGTGCCTATCAGGGCATGGATTATTTTGCAGCAGACACCAACAGCGATATCGACCTGGACTTCCTGCGCCTGCGTTTATCCGGATTACAAAGCGATTACTTTTCTGCTAACTGGCAAGGCGTGGCTTCAGCGGCGTTGTACTGGAGTAACGACAGCTTGCCCGACAGTGAGCGTGCCGTGTTTGGCGGCCAGGCTTTCGGCCGTGGCTATCCCAGTGACCAGGCATCGGGGGACAAGGGCTGGGGCGCGGCCTACGAGCTGAACTACAGCTTCAGGTACAGCAGCGACTGGCTCAAATGGGTTCAGCCGTATGTGCTGGTAGATGCTGCGCGCAGTTGGTTCAACGAGTTGCAGGTGCGTGATTCGCGCCTGTCGTCGGCGGCGGTGGGGTTGCGGTTTGGCGATGCACGCTCCTACAACATTGCGGTTGAGGCGGCCAAGCCGATGTCGGACATCGCCCTGGACAGCCTCAATCGGCAACCGCGCTTTACCCTCAGCTTCAGCTACCAGCTTTAGCTGCAGATGTATCCGGCAGGAATGGGCTTGCCCCGCATTGGGGCTGCGGCGCTTCGCGCGTCAGTTCACCAGATGCAATCGAGGTTTTGGAAAAAGGTTGTCCAGGGTTTCCAGCAGGCGGGTGTGATAGATCGGCTTGCGGAACAGGTCCAGCACCTGCAGGCGCAGCAGGTCACTGATGTCGTCCATGTCGGCGTGGCCGGAGGTGACGATCACTGGCAGGTGCTGGCGAGCGGTATGCTCACGCAGGCGCTTGATCAGGGAAATGCCGCTTTCTTCCGGCATACGCAGATCGGTAATCACCAGCGCTACGTCCGGGTGGCGGGTGAGCTGTTGCAGGGCGAGTTTTACCGAGGTAGCCGTGTGGCAGCAAAAACCCTCGCCCTCAAGCAGTTCGGCAAGTTCCAGCAGAGCGTCCTCTTCGTCATCCACCAGGAGAATTTGTTGACGTTGGGAGGCGATCGGCATGGTGTGTTCCTGATGACAGAATAGATTTCAGGGCCAAAAGCCCACGACACTCAACGCCGATAATTGACTAACTGCCTGTACCGGTGCCGGTGGTTTTGACTTTGTCAGCATTGCTCATGGCCGTTTCTACCTTGCCAAAGATGGAATTGACACTATCGGAAATTGGCCCGATGAAACTGGTCAACACCACTGCCACCATCGCCGCCGCAATCGCGTACTCGATACCCGAGGCACCGTCCTTGCGGTAGAAGAACGCTTTGCAGCTCTTGAAGATTCGGGAAACACGCATGGCACTTCTCCTGGCGCGCAAGGCGCAGATGGCAGGGGCTTGTTCGATGATTCCCCTTTGCCACCACAGCATCGTCAAAGGCTGAAAATCCGGCAAATGTAAGAAGGTATTAATCCAAAAGTGATAGTGGCTTTTTGGCGCCGGCTAACGGTTGTTTTTAGGGGGTGTCGGGATTACGGCGCAAAATAATCTGGCGGGTAATGGCATTTTGACTTAGCTGCGCTACCTTCAAATAGCGAAATCGTTACTTCCGATGACAACGTTGTGCGCGGCTCACAGCTGGTTGCAAAGGATGAACCCGGGTATTTAGGAAGGGTCGGCATGAGCAGTCGCATTACCATCATCCTCGCTGGCTTTTTTTTGATCGGCGCCTTGCTGGCGGGCTACTGGGGCCTGGTTCTGAGCCGCCCACCTGCCGAGCCTGTGGCTGTTGCTGTTGCGTCGACCCCGGCACCCGTCGCTGCACAGGTGGTGGAGAAAGCGGGCGATGAGGTGCGTCAGTCGGTAGTGGTATTGCGTCGCGATGTTGCCGCTTACACCCCATTGAGCGCTGAGGACCTGCTGGTTGAGCGCCTGCAAGTCGCACCTGCCGGCAGTTTCCAGAGTGTCGAACAAGTGCTTGGACGCAGCAGTTGGCGTTCGCTGAGTGCTGGCACCTGGCTCGCGTCGAGCAGCTTTGAAGCCGGTGGGCCGCTGGCGCGAATGATCCATCCTCATGAGCGTGCGCTGGCCTTGGCCATTGATGAGGTGGTCGGCGCCGCGGGGCAGTTGAGCCCAGGTGACTACGTCGATGTGCTGCTCTACCTGCGCGAGGACAACAACAACCCCCAGGCCAGCGCTCAGGTGGTATTACCGGCGTTGCGTCTGCTCAGCGTCGGCCAGCAGTTGGGGATGGGTGTTGACGGTCAGCCGATCGCGCCGGCCCAGGATGAAAAAGCCCGCCAGGAACAACAACGCAATGTCGCTCGCACCGTGGTCCTGGCGGTGCCTGAGGCATTGACCCGCCGACTGCTGCTTGCCGCCCAATCCGGCAGTCTTCGCCTGGCCGTGCGCAGCGCCGAAGAAAAACGCCTGGCTCAATACTGGGCCGACCCGCACGCTGGCAATCAAGTGGTGGATAACGCCAATCGCGAACTCTTTCGCTTCAGCCAGCTTGCCCAGACACCCGCGGCGCCCTCGATTGCCAGTTCAACGCCACGCCGTGGCATGCAGATTATCCGCGGAAACCAATCCAGCGATCCAACTCCCTGACCAAGCAAGGATGCCCTTAAATGAGCAGTCGTTCCGTGCGGGCAATCAAGTATTTGCTGTGGGTCATCCCCTGGGCGGGGCTGACTGTTTCTGTGGCCCAGGCCGCGAGTAGCGGTTGCGCAGGGCTGGGGCAATTACCCGAGGTGATCGAAATCGATCAGGGTTTGCAGCAGGAGTTGCGTGCACCGGTGAGCATTATCCGGGTGGCAGTGGGCGATTCGAAAATCGTCGATGTCGATGCCAGTGGCGACGATGCCGTCGTGCTCACCGCCCTTAGCCCCGGCGCCACTAGCCTAATGCTCTGGACCGCCTGCTCGAAGACCCCGCGCCAAGCCATGCTGTTTGTCAAAGGCGTGGCCACCACGGACATGGCGGCGACGGCCTTGCCGCCTTCCCAGGATTCATCGCTGCCTAGCCAGGTTCAGGCTGACATTCGCTTTGTCGAGGTCAACCGCACCAAGTTCAAAGAGGCCGGTGCGCGTTTTCTATTCAAGGGCTCCAACAACACCTTGATCGGTTCGCCTGGAACGACGCCAAACACGGTGGCTCGGCCTGGCCATGTTGCTGACGCTATCGCCGGCATTCCGCTGGACAACGATGTCTTCAATATCGTCTGGGGCGGTGGTAGCAGCCGCTTTCTTGCGGCCATCAGCGCCTTGGAGAACAGCGGGTTTGCCTACACCCTGGCGCGTCCCAGTCTGGTCGTGCTCAGTGGCCTGACCGCGAGCTTTCTCGCCGGTGGCGAAATTCCGATACCGGTGCCCAGCAGTGGCAGCGACAGCGTGTCGATCGAATACAAGGAGTTTGGTATTCGCCTGGCGTTGTCACCCACGGTGGTCAGCCGTGATCGCATTACCCTCAAGGTTGCGCCGGAAGTCAGTGAGCTGGACTACGCAAATGCCGTGAACATCGCCGGCACCCTGGTACCTGGTTTAACGGTGAGGCGCACAGATACCAGCATTTCTCTGGCCGATGGCGAGAGCTTTGTTATCAGTGGCTTGATCAGCAGTACCACCCGTTCGGCTGTGGATAAGTTTCCAGGGCTGGGCAATATTCCGATCCTGGGCGCGTTCTTTCGCCAATCGACGTTGATGCGCGATGAGACTGAACTGTTGATGATCGTCACCCCGCACTTGGTCCAGCCGTTGGCCGCCAATGCCCAGCTACCGTCGTTGCCGGGTGAAGGGTTGCGCAATTACGACCCAAGCTGGGGCCGCTTGTTCTTTCTCGAAAACGGCGACTTTGAAGGTCGCAGCGGGCTATCCCAATGAGCGAAAGTTTGAGCCAGACTTTTCTCGCCATCACCCGAAACGAGGTCGACCTGCAGTGGTTGCAAGGTGCGCTGGCGCCGTTGGGGCAGGTGGTCGGCGCCGCCAGCGGTAGCCTCGATGAACTGCTTGCGCTGGTTGACGTGACGTTCGCCAACCTGGTTTTTGTCGGTCTGGATCGCGAGCACGTGGTCAATCAGTGCGCACTCATCGAGGGCGTGCTGGAAGCTAAACCGATGTTGGCGATAGTCGCCCTGGGCGATGGCATGGACAACCAATTGGTGCTCAACGCCATGCGCGCCGGCGCGCGGGATTTTGTCGCCTACGGGTCGCGCTCCAGCGAAGTCGCCGGTTTGGTGCGACGCTTGAGCAAGCGCTTGCCGCAAGTCACCAGCAATCCGAGCCTCGGTGGTTTGACCGTACTGTATGGTGCGCAAGCCGCGGCCGATGGTGCCTTGCTGACCACGCACCTGGCGCGGGTGGTACAGCGCAGTGGCCAGCAGACCTTGTTGCTCGACCTGGGCTTGCCGCGGGGGGACAGTCTGGCATTGCTCGGTCTTGAGGCGTCGTTTCATTTCAGCGATGCCCTGCGCCATCTGCGCCGCCTGGACAATACGCTTATCGACAGTGCCTTTACCTGCGAGAGTTCCGGCCTGCGCCTGCTGGCCTACGCCGATGGTGATGAGCCGCTGGAGCGCACCAGTGCCGCTGAGCTGTACATGTTGCTCAGCGCCTTGCGCCAGCATTTCCAGCATATCGTCGTGAACCTCACGGGCCAGGCAGACAGCGAAGCACTGCGGACCTTTGTCAGCCATTGCGACAAGTTGATCTGGTACACCGACCAGAATGTCCTCGACTGCCGGCGCAACCTCGACGTGCTTGCTCAATGGCGGGAGAAGGGTATGAAGCTTGAGCATGCCAGCCTGCTGGTCGATCGCTACCTCAAGGGTGTGGCGCCCGATTCCGACGCCTTGGCCAAGCGCTACGGTTTGCCGCTGCTGGTGGTGTTGCCTTACAGCCCGCACGTGCGCTTGAACGCCAAGAACCAAGGCCTGACCTTGTTCGAACTGGCCCCGCGAGAAACCCTCACTCAGCACCTCAAGGCACTGGGCGAGCGGCTGGCACGGAGATCGGAGAACAACAAACCACCCGGCGGCAACTGGTTCAATCGGCTTTGGGGGCATAAATGAGCAACGTCGATGAGTTGTTTGGCGGTTCGCGGCATAACCTGGGCAACGATCCCCAGGGACTCAAGCGAGCATTGCATCGCTACATCATCGATGCCATCGAGGACAGCGGTCGCAATTTGCTGGAAGGTTCGCGTCCGGCGCTGGCGCAATTTGTGATGGAGCAGGTCGGCGATTACATCGCTCGTTTGCACCTGGCGTTGTCACGCTACGAGATGGAGCGCCTGGCCGAAGAAATTGTCGATGAGTTGACCGGTTTTGGTCCGCTGGAAGTGTTGTTGCGCGACAGCAGTGTCACCGAGATTCTGGTCAATGGTCCGCATCGGGTGTTTGTTGAACGGGCAGGGGTGCTGCAACAGACCGATCTGCGTTTTATCGATGGCCATCACGTCGAGCGCGTTATGCAACGCATCCTTGCGCCCCTTGGCCGGCGCCTCGACGAATCGTCGCCGATGGTCGATGCGCGAATGCCGGACGGCAGCCGGGTCAATGCGATTATTCCGCCGGTGGCGCTGGATGGCCCCTGCCTGTCGATCCGCAAGTTTCGCAAGGACATGCTCAAGAGTGCAGATCTGCTCGCCACGCGTACGGTCGATCACAATATTCTCGAATTTCTCCAACTGGCGGTGACGCGACGCTGCAACATTCTGGTCAGTGGCGGCACGGGCACCGGCAAGACAACCTTGCTCAACATCCTCAGCCAGTTGATCAGCCCCCATGAGCGGCTGGTCAGCATCGAGGATGTCGCCGAGCTGCAATTGGACCATCCCCATGTGGTGCGCCTGGAAACCCGGCCACCCAACGCTGAAGGCCACGGCGAAATCAAATCCAGTGAGTTGATCCGCAACGCCTTGCGTATGCGCCCGGACCGGATTCTGCTGGGCGAGATTCGCGGGGTTGAAGTGCTTGACGTGTTGACAGCTATGAACACCGGCCACGACGGCTCGATGAGCACTGTGCACGCCAACACTGCCCAGGATGCGCTGTTGCGTCTGGAGACCCTGGTGGGCCTGACCGGTCGCTCGGTGGCGGAAAAAACCTTGCGCCAGATGATCTGCGCGGCCCTTGATGTGGTGATTCAACTGACGCGCCTGGCCGACGGTCGACGGTGTGTCAGCGAGGTGCTGGAAGTGGTGGGTGTGCGTGATGATGTCTATGTCACCAACACCTTGTTCCGGCTCGATCGCCGTAGCGGCGAAGGCTTCTTGCGTGAAGCGCAGAACCCGGCGAGCGACAAGCTGCGCCGGGTAGTCTCCGAGTCACAGCCGTGATTGTCGTGCTGCTTGGGGTGACCTGCCTGGTGATGCTGGGCTTGTCCCTGACGCTGTTCTACAACGGCATGCGCAAGTCCGGAACCGAGCGCACACTGGCGCGACTTGGACGGCTGCAGAGCAACGCGCCCGCTAAGGTCGGCGGGCGCGACTGGCTGGACAAACTGCTGCAACGCGCTGGGTTGGAACGGCGCAACGATCGCCTGCTGTCGTACCTGCTGTGCTGGGCGCTGCTGTCTTTGCTGGTTGCGCTGGTGCTGGGTTGGCCGGTTGGCGGCGGGTTGCTGCTGGTCGGTCCGCTGTTGTTCCGTCTGTACCTGGGCTGGCGTTACCAGCGGCGTTTGCGGCGCATGATCGAGCAGTTGCCGGTGTTACTTGACCACAGCGTACGCAGCCTGAAGTCGGGGCGTACGTTGAGCGATGCCGTTCTGGGCGGTATCGATGCCTCTCGTGATCCGTTGCATGGCGCCATGCAACGGGTACGGCGCAACGTGCAGATGGGCGTGGATCTGGATGATGCCATGCAGGATCTTGCCGAGCTTTATGATCAGGATGAGCTGCGTCTGTTCGCCTTGGGCTTGCGCATCAATCATCGCTACGGTGGTAACGCCAGCGAGTTGCTGGAGAATTTGATCAAGCTCATTCGCGAGCGTGAGCAGGGTGCCCGGCAACTGCGAGCGATGACCGGCGAAACGCGGATGACCGCCATGGTTCTGGGCTTTTTGCCCGTGGGGATGGCGGCCTATTTCCTGTTCAGCAATCCCAAGTACCTATTGGCCATGTGGAACGACAGTGATGGCCAGTTCATGTTGCTCGGCGCTTTCGGCCTGCAGGTGCTCGGATGCCTGGTGCTGTGGCGCATGTTGCGGAGTATCTGAAATGATCCTGATGCTCAGTGCCGCCCTGTTTTTCGCCGCGTTTGTGCTGTTGCTCGGGCAGTTTCTGCGCCAGCGCCGCAGGCAGCGTCTGGTCGCCCAGCGTTTGCAAGGTCGACTGAACCGTGACAACCGCCTGGATGACTGGATGCAACAGGTGGGCAGCAGTGCGCTTGCCCAGCGACTGCTTAACTTCGACGCGGAAACCCGGCTGCTGCTCGACCGTGTGGGGTGGCGGCGTAGCCGTCAGCGTGCCTTGTTTGCTGCCTGTCAGGTCGGTGTGCCGGTGCTGGCCCTGGGCGTTGGCGTGGCCATCGAGCACACCTTCTATCAGCACAGCCAGAGTGCTTGGCTCGTGGTGCCGATGTGTGCGCTGGGGGTTGGTTACCTGCTGCCTAAACGCGTGTTGGCAGTGGCGGCAGCTCGACGTCAGCAACAGATCATTGGTGAAGTGTCGACCTTCATTCCCTTGCTGCGCATTCTGTTCGAATCAGGCTTGGCCGTGGAGCAGGGATTGCGTGTGTTGAGCAAGGAATCGCGGCAACTGCTGCCAGCGCTCAGCGAAGAGTTGCGCGGCATATTGCTTCGGGTCGATTCCGGATTGGCGTTGGCGCCGGAGCTTGAGAAAACTGCACAGCTGTTGGCGGTGGATGAGTTCACTGACACCTGTGTGATTCTTCAGCAGTTGCTTGCCCAAGGTGGCGGGGCGATGAAATCACTGCTGGCGCTCAAGCAACTGCTCGACGACCGGCGGCTGACGCGGATGCAGGAGCGGGTATCGAAGATGTCCGCAAAAATGTCGATGGTGATGATGGTATTTCTGTTTCCTGCGTTGCTGATTGTGTTGGCCGGTCCCGGCTTCACAGCGTTGGCAAAAGCAATGGGTTCGTAAAGGAGAGGCATGGATGAAAGCAGTCATGGTAGTCATGAGCCTGTTGTTGCTCGGCGGCTGTGCCACCGAGACTGGCGGGCCGTGGTTGGCGTTGCCGGGGAGCAGTGCCAGTTGTGCCAAGCCCGATTCCAGCCAAGAGTTGGCCTTGAGCATGGCGGACGAAATGCTCAATGAAGGCCGTCCGCATGCCAGTCTGGCCCATCTGGAAGTATTGCCTGCCGATATGGCCCAGGTGCGTCTGCGCAAGGCCAAGGTTCTGCGGCTGCTTGGGCGCAACGAGGCTGAGCCGCTGTATCGCAGTTTGCTCGGTGGTTGTATGGCCGCCGAGGCGGAGCATGGTTTGGGGCAGTTGTCGGCAGCGCGCGGTGACAATCTGCAGGCTCAGCGCCATTTGCTGCGTGCCGTTCGCCTGGCGCCCACCAACGAGAAGGTGCGCAATGACTTGGGCGTGGTGTACCTCAACCTGGGCAATGTCGAGCAGGCGCGTTTCGAGTTTCTGACCGCAATCGAGCTCAAGGACAACAATGCACTGGCCGCCGTCAATCTGGTCAGCCTGCTGTTGTATCAGGACAAGTGGCAGCAGGCGGCTGATCTGGTGTCGCGTTTCAACCTTAGCCCTGCTCAGTTCAGTGAGGCCCGATCGCGCGCCGATCTACTGAAAAAGCCTGGCAAGTCGACGGTTGCTGCGGATCAGGTTGCGACGATCGAGAACCCAGCTCCTTCACTCGGGCAACAGTGAGGTGTTTATGAAACCAGCATGGTTACTATTGATTACCATAGGCGCACTGCCATTGGCCGCCCTGGCAGTTGAGCCGCAGCCGCCAGCCAAAACGCAAACGCTCACCGAATCCTGGCTGCAGATGCAGGCCAGTAACCGGCAATCCTCGAAGATCCAACAGACAGCGACGCCCAAAGAGCGCGAGCAGAGCATGCAGCGCTGGCTGGACAGCTATAAGTATGCGATTCCGGACTTCTACCGTTGGGAGTCGGTCGGTTCGTCCGACAAGTAACCCTCAGTGCGCCGTTGCACGCAGATGCAACGGCGAATTGCCTGGCGCCAGGGCCAACGCCAACTGCGTGCGGTTGTGCATGTGGGTCAGACGCAGTACCTGCGATACATAGAGCTTTACCGTGTTTTCGGTGATCCCCAGCTCGCAGGCGATCTGGTAGTTGGTCTTGCCTTTGCTGACCAGGCGCGCCACTTCAAGTTGGCGCGGCGAGAGTTTTTCGAAAATGCTCGGAAGGTTGTCGCTGGCACACGACTCTTCAGTATCGGTAGCACGACGATGCGCACCCAGACCGCGGGCTTTTTCCAGGTCTTGATAGAGATCATCGATGGAGTCGGCGAGAAACTGCAGTTTCTGGTTCAGGTCGCCTAAATGCTGGAAGCTCTGCTGGCGTTGCTGCAGCGCAGCCTCCTGGCGCTGCACGCCTTCGAGCAGTTCGTTCAGGTTCACGGGTTTCTGGTAGTAGTCGGCAAAGCCTTCGCGCAACGCTCTGATCAGATCCTGTTTATCATCGCCGCCGGTCAGCATGATGGCTTCGAACAAGCGATGCGGACCGGCAATTACCTTGAGCGCCCTGAACAGCTCTACTCCATCGCACTCCGGCATGTGCAGATCGCACAATACCAGGCCGATAGCGGGATCGGCGGCAAAGCACTCAATGGCCTGGGAACTGGACAGACAGGGCACGCAACAGTAGCCGCTGCTTTGTAAAAACTCGCTTAACTCATCGACGACCTCAGGTTGATCGTCGACCACCAGTATCTTTACCTCACTGACGGTATTTATCACGCGCTGCTCCCTGCTCAGAAGTCCTTGTTTCTTTGGGCCGGGAGCCTTGCAGTTGGCCTCTGGCTCTCTAGAAAGTAGTCGGACTTCGCGATTATGTACACGCGGTGCGACTACTGCACCCACACCGCCGCGAGGATGAACCCTGCAAGGATGAACGGCGCGAAAGGTTGTTTATTTGACGAGTCTTCAGTCAGCTGCTTGATACGGTTCCTAACCTTTTGACTGAGAAGCGACCACAGCCAGCGGCGGCTGGCCAGCCAGAGCAACACCGCAATCCCGGCACCGATAAAAGTGCCCAGCACGTACATGCGATCAGTGGCCAGGGCCAGCGCCGCAAGCAGCTTTACATCACCTGCACCGAAGCGACCGAGCATGTAGCCCGGCAAGGTCAAGAGCATGACGATCGCCAGCGCCCAGCCCCCTTCGCTGGCGTCGGCACCTATCCAGGTGTGTCCGGTAATGAACAAATATCCCAACGCGCATGTCGCTGCGCCCAGGGTCAGGGTGTTGGCAATCTGGCGCTCACGCAGGTCTTGTTCAGCGCACAGGGCAAGCCACATCAGCAGGACAATACTTTGCATCGGCGAAATGCATCCCTTTGTTGTGAATGATTCTATGCTGTCAATCAGGTGTCACTGTCAGGGTAGACGCGATCATGAAAGCAGGCTTGGGGAAACGGCAAAAAGGCGCTGCGGCGCTGGAATTCGTGGCGGTGTTCGTGATCTTTTTCGCAGTCTTCTATGGGGTGGTCAGCTACGGCTTGCCGATGTTGATGCTGCAGTCGTTCAACCAGGCCAGCAGCGAGGCAGTGCGCCGTTGCGTGGCCCTGGACCCAACCAGCGCAAGCTATCGTGATGACGTCGACAAAATGGCCAAGGATGTGCTCGGCAAACAGTTGGCGTGGATGCCCGCATCCTTGGATTTTCAGCTTGCCAGTGATGCCAGCGTTGCGTTGACGTCGGGTAACCTGTTGACGGTAAAAATCGAGTACGCCAAAGCCAAGCTGACCGCTGTACTGCCGGTGCTCGACTTACCGGCAATCGGAGAAGTACCGCGATTACCCGCGAGCCTGAAGGCCGAAGCGAGCCTGCAACTTTGAGCGGCGGACAACGGTTGTTCGAGCGTTGGCGTGCGCGCATAACCCCGGTGAGCGTGGTGCCGGAACCTACCGCCCACGTGCCGGCAGTGGGATTGCAGCTATGGCTCGACGATAGTGCCAAGGTACTGCGCATTGCCGGCCCTTTGCGTTCGGCGTTGGCCTTGCCGCAGCACAACGAATCGCGATTGCACGATTACGTGCAGCCCCACAGTTTGCTTGTGCTTGAAGGCGATCTCTTGGACTGGCAGGCCCACCCCCTGGATCTGGATTTCAAGGCGGCCGGTGGCGCCACCCTGCATACCCGTGGCTGGTTGCTGAATCAGTCTGGGGGGTGGTTGTTACAGCTGTTCGATATCGGCGATCTGTTGCAGCACCGCCAGCAATCGCTGGGCGCCGAACGTCAGCGCCACTTGACCAGCCATTTGGCCGCCGAGTTGCGCAATTGCTCGACTGAACGCTTGGACAAGGTGGCCCAGGAGCAGCTGCAATGGCTGGTTCATCATTGGCGGGCTCATGCCGGACGGGTGTTTTTGCAAGGAGAGCAGGGCTGGAAAACCTATGTCAGCAGCGGTGACCCATTGCATTGGCCCAGCGATGAAACGATCGGGCCGTTGTTGGATCGACTGACGCCGGGACAAGTGGTCTCGAGCACCTCCCATGCAGGCTTGCACAGCCTGCTGGCGCACACCCCGGCTTATTTGCTGCCCTATGGGCAGGGGCACGTGGTCCAGGCCTGGTTGATGTGTTTTGGTTCGTTCGACGCGCTCAACTCGGCAGATGCACTCAGTGCTTGCGCTGCGTATGCCGAGCCGTTGGTGAGCCGTTTGACGACATTTGCTCTGCAACAACAAAGTGAGCGGCTGGACAGCCTGCAACTGCAATTAGGTGCAGGTTGGTGGCAATGGCGATTGTGCGAGACCACTCTGCAACTGGACCCGGGCTTGGCGACAAGCCTGGGAATGCCAACGCAGTTGACCATCAGCCAGTGGCTGAGCCGGGTGCACCCGGCTGACCGCGAGGCCGCGCAACTTGCACTCGGCGAGTTGCAGCGCGATGGCTGTGCCCTGCACCTGAGCCTGCGTTTGCTCGATAACAACCTGGCTGCCAATCCGCGCTGGTATCGCCTGTGCGGACAAGTGCGCGGTAGTGGTGAGCATCGTCGCCTGCTGGGCTTCATGCTCGACATCAGTGATAGCAAAAGCCAACAGCTACAGGCCAGCGCCGCTCAGGCACGCCTGGAAAACCTGATTGCCAGCTCGCCTGCGGTGATCTACATCCAGCGCTATGTCGAGGGTGCCCTACAGGCCGAGTTCTTCAGTGCCAGCCTGCAACCGATGCTTGGGTGGACACAAACAGAGCAAGCCCCGCTGCAGCCGGGGCAATGGGTCCACCCCGAAGATCAGGCCCTGTGGCTGGCGCGCACGCGCACGTTGTTGCGCGAGGGTCAGGTACGCAGTCGCTATCGTTTATGTGATCACCATGGCGGTTATCACTGGGTGCTCGATGAAGCGCGCCTGCTACGAGATGATCTGGGCATGCCGGTCGAAGTCGTCGGGATATGGCTGGATATCACTGAAACAACCGAGGCGACCGAACGTTTGCGGGTCAGTGAAGAACGCTACCGGGTGTTGGTCGAAGACTCTCCGGCAATGATCTGTCGTTACACGCCGGATTTGAACCTGCTGTTCGGCAACCAGCCGCTGGCCGACTACCTGGAGTATCCGCCCGCGCAGTTGAGCGGTATGAACCTGGGACGTTGGATGTCTGCAGCGCAGCGCGAGGAATTTGTTCAACGCCTTGCCAGTCTGAGCGTGGCGCAGCCGGTGAGCACTGCAGAAATCTGCCTGGAGTTGCCGGGGCGCGAGCATGCCTGGTGGGTGTGGGCGGACCGTGGCCTGTTCGACGATCAAGGGCGCTTGGTAGAAGTGCAGGCCGTGGGACGCGACAACACACAGGTGCGCCGGACCCATCAGCAGCTGATGCAAAGTGCAAAAATGGCCACGCTCGGCGAAATGGCCACCGGCCTTGCCCATGAGATCAACCAGCCTCTGAATGTGATGCGCATGGCCGTGGTCAACGCGTTGAAGCGGCTGGAGAACGGCGACGTGCAGATTGACTATCTGCAGGACAAGCTCAAACGTATCGACGCGCAGGTGCTGCGTGCCTCGCGAGTGGTGGATCACATGCGCGTTTTCGGTCGCCGCTCGGCGGTCGAGCCGCAGTTGTTCGAGCCCTGGCAGGCCGCGGACGGTGCCTTGTCGCTGCTAGCCGATGGCTTGCGCGGCAAAGGCGTGGAGCTACGCGTTACCAAACCGCAAGCGCAGTGTCTGGTGAGCGGCCATCAAGACCAGTTGGAGCAAGTGTTGATCAACTTGCTGGTCAATGCGCGTGATGCGTTGCTGGCACGGCGCGAACAGCATCGCCAATTGCAGCCCTGGATCAGCTTGCGCATGGAAGTGGATGAGCCCCAGGTACGGATCTTGGTCGAAGACAATGGCGCGGGTATCGAGCCTCGTCTGCTGGAACGGATTTTCGAACCCTTCTTCACCACCAAGCCTGTCGGTGTCGGCACCGGCCTGGGCTTGTCGGTCAGTTACGGGATCGTCAACGCCATGGGTGGCTGTCTGAGCGTAAAGAACAGTACGGAGGGGGCTCGGTTCTGTATCGAACTCCCCACTCAAAGCACCAACTGAGCACGACTGCTGGAACAGGTCAGGTTGGCCCCGACTTCAACTTTGACCAGATCGATGCCCAGGGCTTTGAGCAAGGCATTGACCAGCGGATCTACCAAGGGGCTCAACAGATGTCTGATCAAGGGCTCGAGAATGGCTTTGACGTCGTTCAGGAGCCCGGCAGTCAGCGTCAATATGCCACCCAGGAGGTTGCCGTTGAGGGGCTTGTATGCCTGTAGCTCAATGCCATCGATGGTCTGGTTCAGACTGCTGATGATGTCACTGGCGGTTGTGCTCAGGTAAGCAGGTGCCTGGTCGATGTTAGGCGGTGTGTGCTCGGCAGGTGCAAATTTGAGGTTAGTGGCAGTGCTTGCCAACAAGGCGGTGTTCACCTTCAGGCCAATGCCTCCTCCGGCAAACGGAACCCGAGTGCCGCACACGGCTGGAAGAAACAGAAGCCGACTGCAAACATTGGTGCCGATATCAATCAGCGGTAGTGGGGTTACCGCATTCACGCCGGTGGCAAAAAAGGCGTTGCGATCCTTGAACTGTCCCACCGCCAGATCGGTTGCTGCACTGTCAGTGCGTGCGGTCAGGGTTTTTTCCGGCGCGCAGCTGTAGCCACTCACCTGGCTGGTAGCGCGTGCTACCTCGATACCGACATCCAGACTGACAGTGCCTGGCAGTAGTTGGATATCACTGACTTTGCAAGGAATGCCCAAGGCACAGGTCAACGACTCCACGGTGCCGAATAAATTGAGGCCAAGCAGATTGTTGAGGATGTTGGTCAAGGGCGTGGCAAGGTCAAGCACGGCGTTGACCAGACCGATGACGGTTTTCAGCACCGGCAGATCGAGGGAAATCAATGTTCGTATCTGTGCTGTGTGCACCTTGATCAGGTCGGTCTGCGGGTTGCCGATGGCAGAAATCTGCTGGGGTTCGATCACCTTGATGCGGACCTTGCCATTGACCAGTCCCAACACGTTGATCGGCATTTCGACGACGGCGGCGCTGTCCTTGGTCGACAGCAGGATCACGCTTTGCAGCAGATCCAGCACTTGCAGACTGGCATCCAGGCCGGCTTTGGTCGTGCCACTTTGCAGGTCGAGTATGTCGCCCAGATGGAGTATCCGAGTACTGTCGACACCAACGACAAGCTTGCTCAGGTTATTCACCACATCGACTGCCGCACCGCCCCTTTGCAGCACTTTCAGGGCGGCTTCGATCAGTTTTGCCGCGCTGGCATCGGCGCGCAGCAGTTGCTGGTAATCACCGGCGCTGACCCCCACTTCGATTGCCAACTGGTCGAGGTAGCTGAGGAGATTTATCTCGGTTTTCGCCAGGCCCTGCCAGCCCAGCAGGTCGAGCTGAACGTGGCCACCCAGGGGATCTACCAGCGCATTTAGCAGCGCTGACTGGCGGGTGTCGACAGTCGCCAGGGTGCTGCGAATACGCAGCATCGCCTGCGGCGGTTTGGGGGTGGCGGCGACTGCGCGGGCACTCAAGAGAGTGGTATCGGGGATGCTGTTGCCGTTGACCAGAGACCACACCCCTGCGGCGACACTGGTGGCAACCTGGGTAGTGGCGATCACGCGGATTGCTTCGTTGCGCGACAAATCGACACTGAAGCTGCGCAAGCTGTTGGCCCCGGTTTGCAGTCGACCACAGGTGGTTTCAAGCGATTGCCCGGCACTCAGCTCGAAGCCGTTGCGAGCAGCGCCTACTCGGGCCAGGGTGTCGGCGCGTGGCCCGCTGCCGGTGCAGACAGCACTTTGGCCTGCCGCCTCCAGCGCGGCCATATCGGCAATTCGCTGCAAGCGGCGCTGTTCCAGGTAGAGTCTACTGCTGTCGATCACCATCAACATGAACATCAAGCCCATGCCCAGGGTCAGGGCAGCGATCAGGCCGATAGCACCGCGCTGCCTTGCGGGGAAGCGAGAAGACACGCGCACTCCTTTGCCCCGCGTTGAGGCCCCTGAACTCACACCCAATTGGCAAGAGTGTAGTCAGGTTGCTGGCCATTTGCCTTTAACGTGGTGGATAGTTCGACAGGGCGTTGGTTACAGTCTTCTGGATCGCCTCACTGCGTTCTTCGGGGCTAGGTGGATAGTTGTTCATGATTTGCTCGGCACTGCCGCGCCAAACCAGCTTGCCATCCTTGCCATCGAACATGTCGACCTGGATGGTTGCCACCTTGTAATCGACGCTACGGGTTTCGTTGTACATCGGCCCGCCCCAGTAGTTGCCCCAGTAGCCACCCCAGGCACCGCCGTAGTTGGTGGTGATCTGTTGCTGACGGTCCTCGACGATCAGGTATGTCTGTACTTTCAGATCACCTTGGCTATTGCCCTGCGCCGGGCGCAAGCCACGTTGATCGAGTTGGCCGGCGACGGCCTGGCGGATGCGCTGCTCGGTCAGATCGCTCTTGATCCGGGGATCATCGGGGCGGTACTGCAATGCAGGCTCCTGCCAGACCCAGCTGCGATAGGCAGCAAAATCGCGGCTGGCGTCATAGTCCTGAGTCACGTTGTGGTTTGAACAAGCACCCAACAACACCAATAACGAGAGTAAAGCGAAACGGCGCAGCATGATGGATCTCCAATTACCTTTTAACTGGGAGGATAGCCGTTGAGGGCCTTTTTGACCGATTCGCGCAATGCGTCTTCGCGTTCGCGCTGAGTACCCTGGCTGGTCGCCTCGGCACTGGCGCTCCAAACTGCCTTACCGTCGCGGGCGTCGAACAGGTCGACCTGAACTACCATCACTTCTACCTCATAGGTGCGTACCAGCGGAACGCTAATGGCGGCACCATAACCGTCGTGGTACCGGCCAACACTGCCGTAGCCGCCAACACCGCCGTAGGGATAGCCTCCGTAAGGGTAGCCGCCATAGGGATAGCCACCATAGGGATAGTAGTCATCGCGGACCTGACGCAGGCGGCGTTCCAGGTGCAGATTGGCGCTTACCAGCAAATCGCCTTGGCCCTCACGCGCAGGCCGCAGGCCGCGCTGGTCCAGGGCGGTGCTCACCGCATCGGCCAATTGTGCGGGTTCAGTCAGGGCGGCACCGCTGGGTAACTGGCCATCGCGCCAGGCCCAGCTACGGTAACGGCCGTAGTCCAGGGTTGGCGCCGGGTAAGCGCTGGCATCAAAGGTTGTGGCCGCCTGCGGTGGCGCAGGCGGCAGCGGACGGGAGCTGGCGACATAAGGGTTGCTGCTCTGGCAGGCTGCCAGTGTCAGGCACAACAGACCCAGGGTAAAACGGTACGGCATGTCACTCTCCCGGCACGCTTCAGCTTGGTCGACAGATCCAGTGCAGGTAACGCCCCAACCCGGCAAAGGCGGGATGGCGCCGATGCGCCAGCTCCATTTCCAGCAGGTCGAGCAGTTCGGCCTTGGACTGGAACTCCACCGGCATGTAATCGTGAAACACCCGCACTCCGCTTTCTGTTTCGACCTGCCACAGACCTTCAAGTTGCGCCTTGAGCGTGCGCGGATCAAGCGGTTTTTGCGGGGTCAGGCTCTGCTTCTCGCCGGCCATGTCATTGCTTCGCAACTTGCGAAAATGGCCTTTGAGCAGATTGCGATAAACCAGTGCATCGCGATTGTAGAACGCCAATGACAGCAGGCCATCACTGCGGGTCAACTGGTGCAGGACCGGCAGGATGGTTTCCGGCTCGGCGAGCCATTCCAGGACTGCATGACACAGCACAAGATCATAGGGCTCGGTCAGTTGTCCGAGCAGTTCCTGCCAGGGCGCCTGGATAAAGGTGGCCTGCTGGCCGGCTTCGGCAAACCGTGCGCGGGCCCCTTCGAGCATGGGTGCAGCGGGCTCGGCCAGGGTGACCTGATGACCGCGCTCCGCCAGCCACAGGGCCATGTGACCCAGACCAGCACCAATATCGAGCACGCGTAGCGGCCGTTCGGGCAAGGCGTCGGCGAGGTCGGCCTGCAATACCGCAAGGCGGATCGCACCTTTGGCACCGCCATAGATTTTCTCGGCAAAACGCGTGGCCAGGGCATCGAAGTGTCTGTCTTTCATCGCGCAAAACGCCTTTCGCTGTCGGCCAGTTTGGCGCGCACTACCTGCTCCATGTCCAGGCCTAGCTCGCTGCATAGCAGCAGCAGATACAGCACCACATCGCCGACCTCCTGACCTGCATGCGCCAGTTGTTCGGGCGATAGCTGCCGCGACTGGTCCTCGCTGAGCCACTGGAAAATTTCAACCAGTTCGGCCATTTCGACACTGGCGGCCATGGCCAGGTTTTTTGGGCTATGGAAGCCGCGCCAATCATTGTTGTCACGGATGCTGTGCAGGCGTTGGGTCAGTTCGTGCAGGTTCATCAAAGCTCTCCTCAAGCCGCATAGCTTCAGGCGGGCGCCTTTGCAACGCAAGAGCTCCGTTTCAGTCCAGTTGCCGCCAGGCACCGCGCATATGCACCAACCCGCCATGACCGTCCAGGCGCAGTTGGCCTTCAATGGCGGTAGGGCTTGCGTTGAGGATCACCTCGCTGGGCAGGCGCACGGGTTTGAGAAAGTCCACCGCGAATGCGTATTTGCTCACCGGCAAATGGTTGCGCAAAGCCGCCAGCGTCATGGCCTTGGTCCACATGCCGTGGGCAATGGCGGTGGGAAAGCCGAACAGTTTTGCACTGGTAGCACTCAGATGGATCGGGTTGTAGTCGCCACAGACCTTGGCGTAGCGCCGGCCGATATCGCTGTCGGCGTACCAGCGGGTCAGTTCTTCCAGCGGTTCGTCGGCGGGCGCTTCGCTGGCCGTGGGCTCGCCTGCCAGTTTCACGCCGCGACACAGCATGCGGCTGGTTTCGGACCAGAGCAGCCCCAGCGCGTCTTCGGCTTCGGTGATCAGGTCGCAAGTGGCGCCTTTTTCGTGTGCTTGCAGGTTATCCACGTAGACCGAGAAACGCAGGCGGCTGATGCCGCCGAGGGGGCGTACAACGCGGATGCTGTTGTGTAGATGGACCAGACCCAGCAGCGGAAAAGGAAAGGTCTTGTCGGTCAGCAACTGCATCTGCAAGGCAAACGCCATCACATGGGGAAAGGTTGGCGGCAAGCGTCCGTCATCACCGAAATGGCAGAGCTTGCGATAACTTTCCAATTGCTTCGATTGGACGTCCAGGTAACAGCGCAGGCCGATCTCCGGGAGGGTGTCACCGCTGATCTTGCGTTTGCGTACGGCGCGCAGATAGAGACTTGAGAGTGCCAGGGTATTGCTCAGATCCTGCCAGTGTCTAGTCATGGTCAGGCCCCCATTACGGCCTGGCCGCAGACGCGCAGGACCTGGCCGTTGACAGCGCCAGACCCCGGTTGCGCCAGCCAGGCGATGGCTTCGGCGACATCCTGGGGCAGGCCGCCCTGGCCCAACGAACTCATGCGCCGTCCGGCTTCGCGCAGGGCGAAGGGAATAGCGGCAGTCATGCGGGTTTCTATGAAACCTGGGGCCACGGCATTGATACTACCGCCGCGCTCAGCCAGTTTTGTTGACCAGGCCTGGGCCATGCCAATGAGCCCGGCCTTGCTGGCGGCATAGTTGGATTGGCCCCGGTTACCGGCAATGCCACTGATCGATGCCAGCAGGACGATGCGGGCGTTGTCGTGCAGGGTGCCGCTATCGAACAGCGCCTGGGTCAGCAACTGCGGCGCTTTGAGGTTCACAGCCAGCACCGAGTCCCAGTATTCCGGGGTCATGTTGGCGAGGGTCTTGTCGCGGGTAATACCGGCGTTGTGTATGACGATGTCGATACCCTCAGGGAGGGCTTCAATCAGTTGTGCCGGTGCATCGGCGGCACAGATGTCGAGGGTCAGGCTGCGGCCACCCAGGCGTGCAGCCAGGGCTTCGAGGTCGGTTTTGGCTTGGGGAACATCAAGTAGCACAACGTCGGCGCCGTCACGGGCCAGGGTCTCGGCGATGGCGGCACCGATACCTCGGGCGGCTCCAGTAACCAAGGCCTTGCGCCCGGCCAATGGCCGTGTCCAGTCCTGCACCTGGGTCGCGCAGGCTTCCAGACGCAGGACCTGACCGGAAACGAAAGCACTCTTGGGCGAGAGGAAAAAGCGCAGGGCGCCTTCGAGTTGATCGTCGGCTTTGTCGCTGACATACAGCAACTGCAGGGTGCCGCCGGCGCGTAACTCCTTGGCCAGCGAGCGACTGAAGCCTTCCAGGGCGCGCTGGGTGATCTGCGCAGATACATCATCCAACTGCTCCGGTGCCCTGCCGAGTATCACCACATGAGCGCAACTCTGCAGGCTGCGCAGCAGGGGTTGGAAGAATTCGCGTAACTGCTTGAGTTGATCGCTGTCGTTCAGTTCGCTGGCGTCGAAAACCACCGCCTTGAGTTTCGGACCAAGGCCTGCGACCCATTCCGTCGCGCTCAGGTCGGGGCTGGCAAAACTGTAGACCTCATCGGTCAGACGCTGGGCAAAAGCTTCGATTTTGTTAGCCAGAGGGCCCCCGCCCAGCAGCAAGGCACCTTCGACAGGCCGCAGGCGACCAGCGCTCCAACGTTCCAGGCGAGCGGGGCTTGGCAGGCCCACGGCACCAACCAGGCGGCGGCCAAGGTCGGAATTGGCGAAGTCGATATAGCGGTCGCTCATGTGCGGCTCTCCCTGAAATTAAGCTTCAAAGTGTGGACCATCTTTGCCCGTTGGTCGTTCGAACCCTGAAAAAAGCACCTACGCTGGTTGTGGTCTGTACCTTCGATACTATCGGGTGACAGCCGTTTCATGATTGACCAGGATTAATTGCCCTACAGAGGACCTTACGCATGCGCTCATTGCGCCGAGTCGCGATTATTGGCGGCAACCGGATTCCCTTCGCACGTTCCAATGGTGCCTATGCCGGCGCCAGCAATCAGGCAATGTTTACCGCTGCCCTCGAAGGACTGATCGAGCGCTACGGCTTGCATGGCCTGCAACTGGGGGAAGTCGCCGCAGGCGCGGTGCTCAAGCACTCCCGAGACATGAACCTGACCCGCGAGTGTGTGCTCGGTTCGCGCCTGTCGGCGCAGACACCGGCCTATGACGTGCAGCAGGCGTGCGGCACGGGGCTGGAGACTGCCCTGCTGGTGGCCAACAAGATTGCCTTGGGGCAGATCGACTGTGGCATCGCCGGGGGAGTGGATACCACCTCCGATGCTCCCATTGCGGTGAGCGAGGGTTTACGTCACATCTTGTTGCAAGCCCACCGCGGCAAAACCATGGCCGACAAGCTCAAGGCGTTCCTCAAGTTGCGTCCTGGGCATTTGAAGCCGGAAATCCCTCGTAACGTTGAGCCGCGCACCGGACTTTCCATGGGCCAGCATTGCGAGTTGATGGCGCAAACCTGGCACATTCCGCGCCTGCCCCAGGACGAATTGGCTCTGCTCAGCCACCAACACATGGCGGCAGCTTTCAGCCAGGGCTGGCATGACGATCTGCTTACCCCTTTTCTGGGCCTGACTCGCGACGACAACCTGCGTGCCGACCTGACCCTGGACAAGCTTGCCAGCCTCAAACCGGTGTTCGAGACCGGTGATAAAGGCACCCTGACTGCCGGCAACTCCACGCCACTGACCGACGGTGCATCGGTAGTTCTGCTCGCCAGTGAAGACTGGGCGCGGGAGCACAACCTTGATGTAATGGCGTACCTGGTCGACGGTGAAACAGCCGCGGTGGACTTCGTCAAAGCCCAGGAGGGGCTGCTGATGGCGCCTACCTACGCGGTGCCACGCATGCTGGCGCGTAATGGTTTGTGCCTGCAGGACTTCGATTTCTATGAGATCCATGAAGCTTTCGCTGCCCAGGTGCTATGTACGCTCAACGCCTGGGAAGATTCCGAATACTGTCGGCAACGCTTGGGATTGACTGAGCCGTTGGGCGCGATCGATCGCAGTAAGCTCAATGTCAAAGGCAGTTCATTGGCGGCGGGGCACCCATTTGCTGCAACCGGGGGCCGCATCCTGGCCAATATGGCCAAGCTGCTGGCCACGACCGGCAAGGGCCGCGGCCTGATTTCGATCTGCGCCGCAGGTGGTCAGGGCGTCACGGCGATCATCGAGCGTTGACCAGCGTGGCTGAAGCGAACGGGGTAGGACGATTGGCATAGTGCTCGGCCATGATCGAGCAGACGATCAGCTGCAGCGGATGGTAGATCATGATCGGCAGCAGGATCAGCCCCAACCCGGGATGCGCACCGAAGATCAACGCAGCCATTGGCGCGCCGGCGGCCAGGGACTTCTTGCTGGCGCAGAACACTGCAGCAATCTCGTCGGCCGGGTTCAAATGCAGCGCCCGGGCTGTGCGAGTGGTCAGCCAAAGGACGAGTGCCAGCAACAGCGCACTGCCCACCAGTGCGGTGAGCAATACCGAGCTACCTTGTTGCTGCCACATGCCCGAGACCATCGAGTTGCAGAACGCGGCATAGACCAGCAGCAGGATCACCACCTTGTCCATGATGTTGGTGTAACGCTTATGCCGGGCGAAAAAGCGGCCCAGCCAGGGACGCAGCAATTGCCCGAGTACCAATGGCGCCAACAGCAGCGCACAGAGGTCCAGCAGCGTGGCTCCCAGATCGATGCCGTTGCTGCCGGTGCCAACCACCAGGCTGACCAGCCACGGAGTGATGAATATACCCAGGACACTGGAGAGGCTGGCATTGAGAATCGCCGCCGGGACGTTGCCCCCAGCGCTACCGGTCAAGGCAACCGAGGATGAGATGGTCGAGGGCAGGGCGCACAGGTAGAAAAAGCCGAGCATCAATAGCGCTGGAACATGACTGCCAAGCAGTGTGTTCACCAGCCACCAGAGTGCCGGGAAAACGATGAAGGTGAACCCCTGCACCATCATGTGCAGACGGCTGTTTTTCAGGCCGTGGCCAATTTGTTCACTGGACAGGTTGATGCCGTGCAGGAAAAACACCAGGAACACGCCGACATTGATCACTGATTCGGCATGCAGGGCGCCGCCACTGCGGCCAATGTCGGGAAACAGCCAGGCCAGAAAGGTGGCGAGGAACATGCCGCACAGAAACCAGTCGGTAACGACGCGTTTGAGGTGTTTGAGCACTTGCATAGGCGGGCCTGCGAATCATTTTGTAATCGTTGAGCACACAGGCTACGCTCGGCAGATGGTTACCGTCTTGCGACATAAGGCCAAGTGATGCCGATTAACGGACAACAGCCTGCACCCCGTCAGATTCCAGCACTGGAGCGGTTACCGCGGGCGCTGTATGCACGGGCGGAAAGCCTCGGAGCAGGTTCCTGGACGCCACGGCATCAGCATGACTGGGTGCAATTTTCTTATGCGATCAGTGGCGTGCTCGGTGTCTACACCGATGAAGGCAGCTACTTTGCTCCGCCTCAATGGGGTATCTGGATTCCAGCCGGAGTGGAGCACGAGGTGGTCACCTCGATGCAAGCGGAAATGCGCAGCCTGTATGTACGCCGCGAAGAAGCTGGCTGGGCGCCAGGGCAGTGCCGGGTATTGGAAGTCACGCCGCTGGCGCGAGAATTGATCAAACAGTTCTGCTTGTTGCCGGTGAACTATCCCGAAGGCGACAGCGCTGAAGCACGACTGGTGGCGGTGTTGCTGGATCAGTTGCAGGCATTGCCGCAGGTAGGCTTTTCCTTGCCCTTGCCTAAACACCCGCGCTTGCTTGAAGTGTGCAACGAATTGCTCGCCCACCCGGAGCACGGGCAAACGCTGGGGCAATGGGCGCAGCGCCTGAACACCTCGGAGAAAACCTTGATGCGTTTGTTCCAGCGTGAAACCGGTTTGAGCTTTCGCGGCTGGCGCCAGCGCATGCGCCTACTGTCTTCTCTGACGGCGCTGGAGGCCGGGCAAAGTGTCACCGAAGCCGCGCTAGGTTGCGGTTACGACTCCACCTCGGCCTACATTGCAGCGTTCAAGGGCCTGTTCGGCTTCACTCCGGGTGAGTTGCGCCTTTAGTTACTCCCACGTAGTTAGGCCCACGGCGGCGTTCAGGTACGGAACCTGCGCACCAGCGCATCCAGTTCGTTGGACAAGCCCGCAAGGCTTTGTGAGTCCTGGCGCGCCGAGTTGGCCAGTTCAGCCACCAATTGCGCGTCACCATGAATCTGGCTGATATGCCGGTTGATGTCTTCGGCCACCTGGTGCTGTTCTTCGGCCGCCGTGGCAATTTGGGTGTTCATGTCGCGAATGACGTCGACTGACTCGCGAATCTGTCCAAAACTGCTGCGCGCCATTCCAATGCGGTTGACCGACAATTGCGAGATCTCCAGGCTGGCATGCATTTGCTGGGCGACTTCGCTGGTGCGATTGGCGAGGTTTCCGAGCAGACCGTCGATCTCGGCGGTGGAGTCGGCGGTACGTTTGGCCAAGGCCCGAACTTCGTCGGCTACCACGGCAAAACCGCGGCCCTGTTCACCTGCGCGGGCGGCTTCGATGGCTGCGTTAAGGGCCAGCAGGTTGGTTTGCTCGGCAATCGAACGAATGGTGCCAAGAATCGATTGAATAGCATTGCTGTCACGTTCCAGTTGCTGCATCGATTGCGCTGACTGTTGAATCTCCTGGCTCAGGCGATCGACGCTTTGCACCGCGTCGTCGATCTGCTGCTGGCCTTCGCGCGCCTGTTGTTGACCGCTGTCGGCCGAATCTGCCGCCTGGCTGCAAGAACGGGCAACCTCGTTGGCGGTGGCAACCATTTCGTGGAAGGCTGTCGACACCATATCTACCGCTTCGCGCTGACGCCCGGCCGCTTCGGCCATGTCGTGGGAAACCTGAGTGGAGCTGCTGGAGGTCGCAAGGATTTTACTGGCGGCCTGACCGATGCTCTGAATCAGGTTGCGGATGGCTGCCAGGAACTGGTTGAACCAACTGGCCAATTGCGCGGTTTCGTCGCGCCCGCGAACCTCGAGGCTACGGGTCAGATCACCTTCGCCTTGGGCGATGCCTTCCAGGCCATTGGTAACACTGTGGATAGGTCGCACGATCAGTTTGGCGAAGGTGGCGCCAACCAGTGCGAACACACCCGCCAGCACCAGGGCGATGATCGATACAATCCAGGTCAGTTGAGTAGCGCCCTGCATGACTTCGTCGTGACGTATCAGACCGATGAAGTTCCAGCCCAACTGCTCCGAGGGCCAGACATTGGCCATGTAGCGCTCACCGTCGAGTTCGACCTCGACCAGCCCTTTACCGGCCTTGGCCAGCTGCGCGTAGCCATCGCCGAGGGTGGCCAGGTTTTTGAAGTTGTGTGCGGGGGCGCGGGGGTCGACCAGCACGTTGCCGTTATCTTCGAGCAGCATCAGGTAGCCACTCTCACCCAGTTTGATCTGCTTGATGATTTCGGTCAGTTGCTTGAGCGACACGTCGATGTTGACCACCCCGCCTGGATTGCCAAGCTGGTTGGCGACGGCGCGCACGGTGCTGACCAGCACCGCGTCGTCACTGGCCCAGTAGTACGCGTCGGTGCGCAGGGTCTTGCCCGGACTGGCCATTGCGGCCTGATACCAAGGGCGTTGGCGCGGGTCATAGTTGGCCATCTTTGGATCGCCCGGCCAGAAGGCATAACCACCGTCACTCAGTCCGTAGGACACATAGGCATAGGCCGGATGGCTGGCCGCCAGGCTTGCAAACATATTGAAGAGCTTTTGGTCTTGCTCGCTCTGAACAATCTGCGCAGCATCGGCGCTCATATGCTTCTTGACGTCGTTGCCGCTGGCGCTGATCAACGGCTGAGCGGCCAGATAGTCGACGTTCTGACTGATGCCCTCGAAGAACAGCTGCATGGCGTTGGCCACTTGGCGAATTTCGCGATTACTGCCATCAACGAAACCTTCTTTGGCCTCACTGCGCAAATTGAGGACGACCAGCGTGGCGACCAGGATGACAGGCAAACCGGCGATAACTGCAAAGGCCCATGTCAGTTTTTGTTTGATGTTCATCCGCGCTCCAGAATTTTTCTTGTAAACACACGAGGCTGCTTCAGACTGCATCGGCCATTTGTTTCAGAAATAAAGTCCGACCTCGGTTAAAGTCCGGTATTCATTGGGAACTAACGACGGAAATGACTACTCCCTCGTCAGTGCCCATAAAAAGAATGGCAAGTCAGACGGATTGCCGTTACAACGCTGTGCGGTCTTGAAACAGCGAAAAGCCGGTGCAGTACCGGTAACCTACAAAAAATTACGTGTCTGGCAGAACAGGACCCCCGACAAAAGCCGATGAAGACTCCAAAACGCATTGAACCACTGGTTGAAGATGGACTGGTCGATGAGGTACTCCGACCGCTGATGAGTGGCAAGGAGGCCGCCGTGTACGTGGTGCGCTGCGGAAAGGAATTGCGCTGTGCCAAGGTCTACAAAGAGGCGAACAAGCGCAGCTTCCGTCAGGCGGCCGAGTATCAGGAAGGGCGTAAAGTACGCAACAGCCGTCAGGCCCGAGCCATGGCCAAAGGCTCCAAGTACGGACGCAAGGAGGCTGAGGACGCCTGGCAGAACGCCGAGGTGGCTGCTCTGTTCCGACTCGCCAATGCGGGTGTGCGGGTGCCGCGCCCCTACGACTTTCTCGACGGTGTACTGCTGATGGAGCTGGTGGCCGACGAACATGGTGATGCCGCTCCTCGGCTCAACGATGTGTACCTGGAGCCGGATCAAGCGCGCGAATATCACGCTTTCGTGATTCGTCAGATCGTGCTGATGCTATGTGCGGGCCTCGTGCATGGCGACTTGTCGGAGTTCAACGTGCTGCTGGGGCCGGAAGGGCCGGTGATCATCGACTTGCCACAAGCGGTGGATGCGGCGGGTAACAACCACGCATTCAGCATGCTGGAGCGTGATGTCGGCAACATGGCGGCGTACTTCGGGCGCTTTGCCCCGGAACTCCGGAAAACCCGATATGCCCATGAAATGTGGGCCCTGTACCAGTCTGGTGACTTGTTGCCGGAGAGCGAGCTTACGGGGCAGTTCGCGCTGGACGAGCACACGGCTGATGTCAAAGGAGTTATGCGCGAGATTGACGCAGCGCGCTTCGATGAGGCCCGTCGGCGTGCCATCAGAGAGGACGCCGAGCGGGGTTCGAGCAAGGACGAGGAACCAGCCCCGCCCTGGATGCAGTAGTGCGTCAGTGACAGCAACTGCCCCCGGCTGCCAGATCCTTGAGGATCGGGCAGTCCGGGCGATCGTCGCCGTGGCAATGAGTGACCAGCTCGCTCAAGGTATCGCGCAGGCTTACCAGTTCTTCGATGCGTCGGTTCAGATCATCGATGTGTTGGCTGGCCAGGGCCTTGACGTCGGCACTGGCGCGCTGGCGGTCCTGCCACAGGGTCAGCAGGCGGGCGACTTCTTCCAGTGAAAACCCCAGATCTCTCGAACGCTTGATGAACGCCAGTTGGTGCAAGTCTTCCTGCTGGTACAAGCGATAGCCACTGTCGCTGCGCACCGCCGGCTTGAGCAAACCAATCGACTCGTAGTAGCGGATCATCTTGGCGCTCAGTCCGGAGCGCCGGGCGGCTTGACCGATGTTCATTGCACGTCGTCCTGTGATGGGGTTTCAGGCTTCCAGGTTTTCAATAGCAGCGCGTTGCTGACCACGCTGACACTCGACAAGGCCATCGCGGCGCCAGCTAGCACCGGGTTGAGCATGCCGAAGGCGGCCAGTGGAATGCCAATGAGGTTGTAGATGAATGCCCAGAACAAGTTCTGCCGAATCTTCGCATAGGTTTTGCGGCTGATTTCCAATGCTGCCGGCACCAGGCGTGGATCACCGCGCATCAGGGTGATGCCCGCGGCTTGCATGGCCACGTCAGTGCCACCGCCCATGGCGATGCCGATATCGGCTGCCGCCAGTGCGGGGGCGTCGTTGATACCGTCACCCACCATTGCCACAACGCCTGACTGCTTGAGCTCGGCAACTTTTGCCGCTTTGTCTCCTGGTAGCACCTCGGCGTGTACGTCGGTAATGCCCAATGCCTGGGCGACGACGTTGGCGCTGCCACGGTTATCGCCGGTGAGCAGGTGACTGCTGATGCCTTGATCGGCGAGCTTCTGCACCGCTTGCCCGGCACCTGGCTTGAGGCTGTCACCGAAGGCAAACAGCCCCAATACGCGCACCTGCGGACTACGCTCGATCAACCAGGACAAGGTGCGGCCTTCGGCCTCCCAGGCTGTGGCGCTGGCTTGCAAGTCACCCGCTTGCAGACCGCTTTCATCGAGCATGCGCCGGTTGCCGAGGGCCAGGTCACGGCCGTCCAGGCTGCCGGCGATGCCACGCCCGGTCAGGGACTGGCTGTTGCTGATGTCCGCGACCGGTAAACCCTGTTCTTCACAAGCGTCGAGCACGGCTTTGGCCAAAGGGTGTTCGCTACCGCGTTGCAGGGCACCGGCAAGTTGCAGCAAATCAGCCGGTTCGCCGACCGCAGCCTGGCTGTGGACGATCCGTGGGCTGCCAGAGGTCAGAGTACCGGTCTTGTCGAATACCACGCGGTTGACCGCATGGGCTCGCTCCAGCGCTTCGGCGTCCTTGATCAGAATACCGTGACGCGCAGCGACCCCTGTGCCAGCCATGATCGCCGTAGGCGTTGCCAGGCCAAGCGCACATGGGCAAGCAATCACCAATACAGCGACCGCGTTGATCAAGGCTGTTTCAATCGGCGCACCGGCTAGCCACCAGCCAACCAGGGTAATCAGCGCCAGCACCAGCACGGCTGGCACGAACACCTGGCTGACGCGGTCCACCAGCTTCTGAATGGGGGCCTTGGCTGCCTGGGCGTCTTCTACCAGGCGAATGATGCGTGCCAGTACCGTTTCGGTGCCCAGGGCCTGGGTGCGCACCAGCAGGCGGCCTTCGCCGTTGATCGCCCCGCCGGTGACCTTGTCGCCCGGTTGTTTGGGCACTGGCAGGCTTTCACCGCTGATCAGCGCTTCGTCAGCATGGCTTTGGCCTTCGCTGACTTCACCGTCCACCGGGAAGCGTTCGCCGGGCTTGACCACAACGGTATCGCCAACACGCAGTTCGCTGATCGCCACGTCGCGTTCCTGGCCATCGACCAGCAGCAGGGCGCGTTCCGGCCGCAAGGCTTCGAGGGCACGAATAGCGCTGGCTGTCTGGCGCTTGGCACGGCTTTCCAGGTACTTGCCGAGCAGAATCAGGGCAATGACCACGGCCGAAGCTTCAAAATACAAGTGCGGCATGACACCGGGGCTTGCCTGGGCCCACTCATAGATACTCAAGCCATACCCAGCGCTGGTCCCGATGGCGACCAGCAAGTCCATGTTACCGGCGCCGGCACGTACCGCTTTCCAGGCCGCCACATAGAAACGCGCACCCAGAATGAATTGCACCGGGGTCGCCAGAACGAATTGGGCCCACGCCGGCAGCATCCAGTGAATGCCGAACGGCTGTAGCACCATGGGCAGCACCAATGGCAGTGCCAGTATGACGGCCAAGGCCACCGACCAGCGCTCCTTGCGCAGGCGCCGCTCGGCATCGACCTGGTTCGCCTTCGGGCTTTGCGGCAAGCTGGCGGTGTAACCGGCATGGACAACCGCGTCGATCAGTACCGCGTTATTGATCTGGCCGAGCACCTGCACATGGGCGCGCTCACTGGCCAGATTGACGCTGACGTGTTGCACACCGGGTATCTTGGCCAACGCGCGTTCCACCCTGCCGGCGCAAGATGCGCAGGTCATACCGCCAATCTGCAGCTCAAGGGGTTGGCTTGGCACGTGGTAGCCGGCTTGTTCGACCGCTTCGACAAGGGCCGGCAGGCTATCGGCGGATGCTTGAATTCGCGCCTGTTCGGTGGCGAGGTTGACGCTGACCGTTTCGGCGCCACTGACTTTGCGCAGCGCTCGCTCGACCCTGCCAGCACAGCTGGCACAGGTCATTCCGGAAATGGGCAGATCGAATGTGGTAGATGCAGACATGGCAATCCTCCTGGGTTGGCCACAGCTTCAACCTTTCCACGCTGGTAAGGTCAATACCCCAAGCCAGCTCTTATCAATGTGAGTCCATTCTGATCGGCTGCAACCCGGTATTTATTGATCTGACCGGCCACCAGCTTCAATCGGCTCGAGCGCTGGTTCTCCATGCCCGGCTGGCAGCCTGGTACATGCCCAGGCAAGTAGCGCAGGCGCACATCGATTTCACCTGGTGGCAGATTGAATGAGGTCGATTGCTCCTGGAAGACGCGTCCGGCCAATTGATCGTTGATATACACGCCAATCTCGCATGAGGTTGCCACCTCCAGGCGTTCGCGGGAAATGATCAGAATGCTGTAGTCGGCTGGCCCTGCCGCGTTGGCTTGAGCGAACAAGCCAAATACATTCAGCAGGCCGAAAAGGCCCAAAGCTGCCCTGCGCATGAAACGAAACTCCTGCATCTTCAATCGTCAGGATCGCAGCTTGGCCGACCCGGGCGATGATTTCCAGCCCGGCAGCACCAAGAGGAACTTGACCTTACCCTGGTGGCAAGCTTGAAACTCAGTCAAAACCCACAGGAGGCAGAACCCATGCAAGTGTTCAATGTACAAGGAATGACCTGCGGTCATTGCGTCAAAGCCGTCACCCGTGCAGTACATGCTCAGGACGCCGAGGCGATCGTCGAGGTCGATTTGGGTCAGAAGCAGGTGAAGGTGCAAAGCTCGTTGCAGGCGCCGCAGATCCTGCAACTGATTCGTGAAGAAGGCTATCAGGCCGAAGCCGTCTGACAGTTGCAGGGCTGCGCTGTGGATAAAAGTTTCACGGCGCAGGTGCAACTCTTCGCAGCGCAACCTTGGCAGGCCGGTTAGACTAGCAGACTTGCTTAGCCTGCTATGGATTCCCGATGAACCTGCGAACCATCCTGATTCTGGGCGCCTTGAGTGCGTTCGGGCCTCTGGCAATCGACTTTTACCTGCCAGGCTTTCCGGCGATGGCGCTGGCCTTCGGTACTGACGAAAAACATATCCAGACAACCCTGGCTGCCTATTTCCTTGGCTTGTCCATCGGTCAATTGGCCTATGGACCGGTGGCTGACCGCTTTGGCCGCCGTATTCCGCTGCTGGTCGGTGTTTGTCTGTTCACCCTGGCGTCAATTGCCTGCGCCTTTGCCCCGAACCTCGATACGTTGATTGCGGCCCGATTCGTCCAGGCGCTGGGCGGGTGTGCCGGCATGGTGTTGTCGCGGGCAATTGTCAGTGACAAATGCGATGCGGTGGCATCCGCCAAGGTATTTTCGCAATTGGTGCTAGTGATGGGCCTCGCCCCCATTCTCGCCCCTATGCTGGGAGGGGTGCTGGTCAATGCCTATGGCTGGCAGTCGATCTTTGTTGCGCTGACCTTGTTCAGCGCCCTGTGTACCCTCGCCGTTGCTCTGGGGCTGCCTGAGAGCTTGCCGGCCAATCTGCCGCGCCAGCCACTTTCCGGCGCTTTGCGCCAGTACGGGCGGCTGCTCAAAGACCGCGTCTTCATTGGGCACGCTTTGACCGGCGGAATCGCCATCGCTGGGATGTTTTCCTATATCGCCGGATCTCCCTTCGTTTTCATCAAGCTCTATGGGGTGCCACCTGAGCACTACGGCTGGTTGTTCGGCAGTAACGCGGCCGGCTTCATTCTGGTTGCCCAGGTGAATGCGCGACTGCTGGCCAAGCGTGGTCCGGCCTTCTTGCTCCGGCGAGCGGTGTGGGTATATCTGCTGGCGGGCCTGACGCTGCTTGCGATCAGTGCGTTGAAGCCGACCAAGTTGTGGCCACTGCTGATTCCGCTGTTCGTCTGTATTGCCAGCCTGGGTTGCATCATCCCCAATGCATCAGCCTGTGCCATGAACGGGCAAGGTGCTCGGGCAGGGAGCGCTTCAGCGCTGCTCGGGTGCATTCAGTTCAGTGTCGCGGCAGGTGCTGCGGCACTGGTGGGCGTGTTGCACGATGGCAGCGCAGTACCCATGGCGCTGGTCATAAGCCTATGCGGCCTGGGCGCAGTGGTGGTGTCGATGGTTACCTACCGCTTGCAGCTCAGCCGACCTGTTTGAGTGTATGCGGGGCCTGCAGGCGGGCCTGCAAGGTGTTGACGAAAGCGCGGGCTTCGGCCTCGCTACGAAAGTTCACTACCTGCTTGTCCAGCCGAACCTGCCAAGGGCAGCCTGGCTTTTGGGCTGATGCGCTGACTTGAATGATCATCGTGGCATACCTGCGGTGAGCGTTGGCCCGAAGATTGTAGCGCTGCTTGCCTGCAGGAAAATGACTTGGATCAGTTGTCGGACTGACGGTCGCCCACCCCAAGTCAGAGGTGGGCGCGATGCCTCAGAACCCTTCCAGGACAATCTTGCCCTTTGCCGCGCCGCTTTCCAGCAGGGCGTGGGCGCGACGCAGGTTGGCCGCATTGATGCTGCCGTAGTGCTCGCCCAAGGTAGTTTTGAGCGTGCCGGCATCAATCAGATCGGCAACCCGATTGAGCAGTTTGTGTTGTTCGATCATGTCGTCGGTTTCAAACAACGAGCGGGTGTACATGAACTCCCAATGCAACGACAGGCTCTTGCGTTTAAGCAGGCCGATGTCTATTTGCTTGGGGTCATCGATCAGCGCAAGTCTTCCTTGAGGGGCAAGGGCTTCGACCAATTGCGCCAGATGCTGGTCGGTCTGGGTGAGGCTGGCAACGTGGGTTACGAATTCGATACCTTCGGCCTTGAGTGCTGCAGCAAGCGGTTGGCTGTGATTAACAACGTGGTCGGCACCCAACTGACGTACCCAGTCCTGGGTCTGGGGACGAGAGGCGCTACCGATGACGGTCAGGCCGGTCAATTGACTCGCAAGTTGAGTCAAAATCGAGCCCACGCCACCTGCTGCACCTACGATCAACAGGCGCTGGCCGAGGTCATCTTGTCCTTCTGGAATCTGCAGGCGCTCAAACAACAACTCCCATGCTGTGATCGCCGTCAGCGGCAGGGCTGCCGCTTCTGCGAAGCCCAACGTCTTGGGCATATGGCCAACGATGCGCTCATCGACGACATGCAGTTCGCTGTTGGCCCCGGCGCGAGCGATGGAACCTGCGTAAAAAACCTTATCCCCAGGCTGGAACAGGCTGACATCACTGCCTACCGCCTTGACCACGCCCGCTACGTCCCAGCCCAGTACCTTGGCAACACCTGGTTCTGGCTGGGCATTCTGGCGCACCTTGGTGTCCACCGGATTGACCGAAATGGCTCGTACTTCCACGAGCAGGTCCCGTGGTCCCGGCTCGGGTTCGGGCAGCTCGATGTCTTGCAGGGAGTCCGGGTGGCTGATGTCCAGGGACTGGTAATAGGCAACGGCTTTCATCTGTAGCGTCCTCAGAAGGGAAATCCTTGGTGGCCATGATTGACGCTTTCACTTCATGTTAAAACCCGCTAGAACGACAGATACTTTCAATAAATTTTTGATAATAGCGAGGCCTTGCTGTGCGATTCGATGACCTGCAACTGTTCGTTCGCACCGTGCAACTGGGTAGCCTGTCAGCTGCGGCTCGGTTGTTGGACCTGTCCCCAGCGGTAGCCAGTGCTGCGCTCAAACGCCTGGAGCAACAATTGGGTGCCCGACTGCTCGCACGCTCGACGCGTAACTTGCGCCTGACAGCCGAAGGCGAAGTTTTTTTGCTGCATGCGCGCAATGCACTGGCCAGCCTGGAAGAAGGGCGGCGTTTGCTGGCGCGAGGGCAGGACGATGTCAGTGGTGTGTTGCAACTCTCTGCACCATCGGACTTTGGACGTAATGTGCTGCTGCCCTGGCTTGATGAATTGCAGCGCCAACACCCGAAGTTATCGGTACGCCTGCTGCTGGGCGACCGCAACGCCGATCTGTTTCGCCAGGCGGCGGATATCGCCTTGCGCTATGGTACGCCGGAAGATTCCAGTCTGGTGGCACTGCCCCTGTGCCCTGACAACCGACGAGTGCTCTGTGCCTCGCCCGCGTACCTGGCGGTTCACGGTGAACCGCAGGATATTGCTCAACTTGCCCAGCACAACTGCCTGCTTTATCAGCTGGGTAGCCGCATTCATGACCATTGGCGGTTTGGTCGGGGCGCAAACGAGGTGGGGGTGATTGTCAGTGGGGACCGGTTTTGTGACGACGCCGATGTCGTTCGTCGTTGGGCATTGGCAGGCCTTGGAATCGCCTACAAGTCCTGGTTGGACGTGGCGTTCGACGTTCAGGCTGGGCGCTTGAAGGTGCTGTTGGGACAGCTGGAAGGTGAGTCGGCGCCCTTGAACCTTATGTGCACGCACCGAGCGCAATTGGGCAAGCCGGTGCAATTGCTGCGTAACCTGCTGCGGGAGCGGTGCCAGATTCTGCTCGAACAACTTAAGGATGCAGATGAGTTAGCGAATTTTTAGGTTTACAGAATTTTCTGGCTTATTTGTAGTTCTTTGGTAGATGAGTTGTAGGCATTAAATATTATTTTTTTTGATCAATAGTTATCAAGTTTAAACGAGCGGGTATGGGGTGCGGTTTTACAACAAATGTATCTGAAGTTTTCTATAAGTGGTCATGCTTGTCGATGCTTATGGTTGGGCAGAGGATGGAGCCTTTACCCGTTTGTCCGCGCGATGGCCCGGAAATTGTTTCCCTGAGGCGGCTTATAATAGATGCAGCAGTCGTTTCCAGCGAGAGAAGCTTCCATGTCATCGGCCGGAAAGTGCCGCCGTTAATTTTACTTTGCCTGATAAACATCCTGGCAATTTGCCGGTGAGTCAACGTTACAACTTCTAGCCGGTCTGGCATCGGAAACCTCGCAGTAAATGCTGCTGACATGGTTGTTCAAACGATTTCAGATGTGATCTCGCAGGGAGTTGAGATATGAAAGCAACAAGTATTAGCCAGATTGCCAGCCTGCTTGCAGATCCCAAGCGCAGCGCAATGTTATGGGCGCTGATCGACGGCATGGCACGGCCTGCCGATGAACTGGCCGACTTGACTGGCCTGACGCCTTCCTCCGCCTGCGCACACCTGGCAAGACTCTCGGCCAGCGGATTGCTCAAGCTCGAGCCGCGCGGACGAAAGCGCTACTTCAGACTCGCCGGGCCTGAAGTTGGCGCGGCGGTGGAAGCATTGGCCAGTGTTCAGGTCACCAGTCGCGAGCAGGCCGCAGGGAGAGAGGACGTTGGTATTCCACAGTCCATGCGTAGAGCGCGCCTGTGTGGTGATCACCTAGGCGGAGAGCTTGCTGCGGACTTGTATCAGCGATTTTTCGATGCTGGGTGGCTGGAGGGCGCGGAGCAGCAAATCGAAGTCACCTCTGAGGGGCGTACTCAATTTGCCCGTCATGGCATTTTTATCGAGGCGCTGGCGCGTTACCAACACAGGGGCTTCAGCAGTTGCCGCTGCTGCAGTGAATGGAGTGACCATCGTCCACATCTGGGCGGTGCGTTGGGTACCAGCCTGCTGAAGCTGTTCATGCAATCTGGGTGGATCCGCGAGAGTGAGACTTCCCGCCGATTGCAGATCAGCTCGGCGGGATTGCGTCAGATCAACCGAATTGCCCAACCGGTGATTCTGCAGTCAGCAAGTTAGCACGCGATAAGCCCGCTCCTGATCGGAGTGGGCTCATCGGTGCTGTCTCTAATCACTCAAGGGCGAAGCAGGCGTGCATCCAGGCTGTTCTGCGCCAAGCGTTGGGCCTGATCCTGGGTCATGCCCAGATGAGTATGCAACGCATGGAAGTTTTCGGTGACATAACCACCGAAGTACGCTGGATCGTCCGAGTTCACGGTGACCTTCACGCCGCGCTCGAGCATGTCGAGAATGTTGTGCTGGCTCATATGATCAAACACACAAAGCTTGGTGTTGGAGAGCGGGCATACGGTCAGCGGGATCTGCTCGTCGATGATGCGCTGCATCAGGCGCTCGTCTTCGATGGCGCGTACACCATGGTCGATACGCTGGATCTTGAGCAGGTCGATGGCTTCCCAGATGTATTCAGGTGGTCCTTCTTCTCCTGCGTGTGCAACCGTCAGGAAGCCTTCGCTGCGGGCACGATCGAATACTCGTTGGAACTTGCTCGGCGGGTGACCCATTTCCGAGCTGTCCAGGCCGACGGCGATAAAGGCATCGCGAAACGGCAGTGCTTGGTCGAGAGTCTTATGTGCCTCTTCTTCGCTCAGGTGGCGCAAGAAGCTTAGGATCAGGCCGCTGCTGATGTCCAGTTGCTGCTGGCCATCCTTGAGTGCCTGGCTGATGCCCCTGAGTACCACTTCGAATGGAATACCACGATCAGTATGGGTTTGCGGATCGAAGAATGGTTCGGTGTGAACCACATTTTGCGCTTTGCAGTGCAGCAGGTATGCCCAGGTCAGGTCGTAGAAGTCCTGCTCGGTGCGCAGTACATCGGCGCCCTGGTAGTAGAGGTCGAGAAACTCCTGCAGGTTGTTGAACGCATAGGCTGCGCGCAGGGCTTCGACATCGTTCCACGGCAGGGCAATTTTGTTGCGCTCGGCCAGGGCGAATAGCAACTCGGGCTCCAGCGATCCTTCCAGGTGCAGGTGCAATTCTGCCTTGGGCAGCGCATTAAGCCAGTCGTACATAAAGTCGGTATCTCATCAGGTGCGGTTGCCCGCATTCTACAGAGGTTGCCTGCCCCTGGCCGAGAAAGCTGACCGCAGGGGTGTTTGTCGCAAACCTTCTAGAGTGACTAGAGTCTCTTTGCTGTACACCACTTGAACGGGATTGCGATGCTTGCCTTGATAAACCAGGAAAAACCCCTGCTGATTGCCATGCTGTTGGCGGTTCTGGCCTGGCCGCTGCAGTCACAGTTGCTGGGGCATGGTCACACGGCTGCTCTGCTGGCGGGGCTGGTGCTGGTGGTGGCGATCATCTGTGCGTCGATGCGCGTGGCCCAGCACGCCGAACAATTGGCCGAGAAGGTCGGTGACCCCTACGGAACCATGATTCTGACCTTATCTGCGGTAATGGTCGAAGTGCTGGTTTTGGCGATCATGATGAGTAACCAGTCTTCGCCAACCTTGGTGCGCGATACCATCTACTCGGCGGTGATGCTCGATATTAATGGCATCCTCGGGTTGGCGGCGTTGATGGGAGGGCTCAAGCACGGCGAGCAGTCGTACAACGATGATTCGGCGCGTACCTACAGCGTGATGATCATGACTGCCATGGGCGTCTCGATGGTGGTGCCCGAATTTATTGCGCGCGAGGACTGGAAGCTGTATTCGGGGTTCACCATTGCCGCGATGATGGTGCTGTACGCATTGTTCCTGCGCATGCAGGTCGGGCCGCACAGCTATTTTTTCAGCTACAGCTATCCACAAAAAAAGCGCCGGGACACATCGCAGGCTCCCGTAAATAAGGTGCGCTCTATCGTCATCCTGATCGTCGGGGTGATGATTATTGGCGTGCTCGCGGAAATCATGTCGCATCCGCTGAACTATGGTTTGGAGGGTAGCGGCGCACCGCCGGTGTTAATGGCTATTGTGGTGGCAACCATTTCTGCGGCACCGGAGATCCTGACCGCCTTGCGTGCAGCTTTGGCCAATCGTATGCAGTCGGTGGTCAACATCGCCTTGGGTGCTTCCCTGTCCACGGTGATATTGACCGTCCCGCTGATGGAAGCGATGGCGCTTTACACCGGCCAGCCCTTTCAGATGGCCATGACACCGGTACAAACGGTAATGATCGCCATCACCCTGATCGTCAGTGCAATCAACCTCAACGATGGCGAAACCAACGCGATCGAAGGCATGACCCACTTCGTGTTGTTCGCCACCTTTATCATGCTGGCTTTTCTCGGGCTCTGAAGTACTGGCTCACCAGATCAGGCTGTCGCCCTTGTAATTGATGAAATGCAGGCCGCCTTTGCCTGCGTTGGCCTTGACCTGCTCGAGCATGCCGCGTGTGCTGGTCAGCACGTCGATCTCGGCGTTCTCGCCACCCATGTCGGTCTTGACCCAGCCTGGGTGCATGGCCAGAACGGTCTGCGCTGGCTGGTTCAAGGTAACGAAGCTGTTGATCATCGAGTTGAGTGCAGCCTTGCTGGCCTTGTAAAGGCACATCTCGCTGCCATCCGGGATGGCGATGCTGCCAAGGATCGAGCTCATGAACGCGAGGACGCCGCTGTCGCTCAGTTGGGCGACCAAGCGCTGGGCCACGCGGATGGGGGACACAGCGTTGGTCATGAAGAGATCGCCTACATCAGCCAACTGCGCGTGCTCGGCGTTCTGATCGCGTGGGCCCATGACACCCGCATTTACGAACAGCAGGTCGAAGGTCTGACCGTGTAGACGTTGCTGCAGTGCATCGAGTTGAGTACCGCTGTTCATCTCCAGGGTTTCTACTCGAACATTTGTCAACGCTGTCAGGCTGCCGGCTTTGGTGCGGTCGCGCACAGTGGCGACCACGTCCCAGCCGTCTTCCAGCAAACGTTCTACCAAGCCTAGGCCCAGGCCGCGGGAGGCGCCGATGATCAGGGCGGTTTTTTGCGAGGACATGAAGAACTCCTTTAATGGGTAACGCAGTGGTCAAAGAATAACCAGTCTAGCCAAGCCTTGGCCAAGCAAGCGATTGGTGCAGGGGTGCACGGCTTATCCACAGCTTGCTCCACAGTATTTGTGAGCAAGCACAAAGTGCGGGGATGAATACTTGTAGGTGAGCTTTGTGAGGGGTACATGTGGATAACTAACTGATTTATCGACGGTTGAAGTGCTGTCATCAAATCTTGATCAAAATATGATCGATTGCCTGAAGGCCACGCCGATAAAGGCATGCAGCCGAGTGCCCAGAGCTTATCCACAGCCGGGCCCACAGTGAATGTGGGCAATTGTTCAGCGCCTTTCCAGCAAGATCCGTCCTCGGCTCAAGTCTGCCAATTGGCGTTGCAGTGATTCGATGTGTTCCTCGCCCAGGGCCAGCAGCAGATCAACGCCATTGGCCGTGAAGTGCTCTTCCAGTACCAGGCCGTCTGCTTCGGCTACCCGCAGTTTGAGCAGCGCCAACTCACTGAAACTGCAACTGCAACTGACTTCGCTACGGCTTACCAGCAGGCGTTTTTCAGCTTGCTGCAGACACTTGTTGGCGCCGCCGCCATAGGCGCGAGCAAGGCCGCCCGTTCCCAGTTGGATACCGCCGTACCAGCGGATCACCAGTACCACCACCTGATCACAGTCCTGGGCTTCGATGGCCGCCAGAATCGGACGTCCGGCGGTACCGCCCGGCTCGCCGTCGTCGCTGCTGCGATACTGAGCACCCAGCTTCCAGGCCCAGCAATTGTGAGTGGCATCCAGATCGCTGTGTTGGTCGATGAAGGCCATGGCCTCGGCAGGGCTGCTGATGGGCGCTGCCAGGGTAATGAAGCGGCTCTTGCGAATCTCTTCGCGAAACTCGCAGGTGTCGAGCAGGGTAAAAGGCATAAACGCAGGTTCAGTCGGGAAGTTTCAGGCCGCAGCCTTTAAGAATGATGTGGATAAGATTGTTGCTGGCATCTTCCATATCTTGTTTGGTGAGGCGGCTACGGCCCGTGACCTGGCAGATCTGGGTAGCGAAGTCAGCATAATGCTGGGTACTGCCCCAAAGCAGAAAGATCAAATGAACCGGGTCGACCGGGTCCATCTTTCCGGCATCTATCCAGGCTTGGAACACCGCGGCGCGACCTTTGAACCATTCACGGTAGTCCTGGCTGAAATAGTCGCTCAGGCACTTGCCGCCACTGATTATCTCCATGGCAAAGATCCGCGAAGCCTGGGGATTGCGTCGAGAGAACTCCATCTTGGTGCGAATGTAGGTGCTCAGCGCCGTTGCTGGATCGTCCTCGACGCTCAGGGCATTGAAGGTACTGTCCCACAATTCGATGATGTTGCTCAGCACCGCTACGTAGAGGCTCAGCTTATTGGTGAAGTAGTAATGCAGGTTCGCCTTTGGCAATCCGGCCTTGAGGGCGATGGTGTTCATGCTGGTGCCCTTGAAGCCGTGACGCGCGAACTCATCTTCAGCGGCCTGGATGATGGCTTGTTCGTTCTTCTGACGAATACGCCCGGCGGGCTTGCCCGGGGCGGTGGCACGATGCGCAGGGACTTCGAAGGACATGGACGGTTCCAGACAAGGCAATGGGTATCACTTCTGTTCGGTTAACCTAACAGTATTAGCGCTCAGCGAGTAGCCGCCAGGCTTTCCAGGAAGCTTTCCAGGACCAAGTGCGGTCGTCTTCCTTTGCGTGTTACCCAACACAGGCTCAAGTCATAGAAGCGCTGGCTTGGCTTGAGGGCGCGCAATCTGCCTTGTTGTACCCAGAAACTGGCGTAATGATCCGGCAGGTAGCCAATGTAGCTTCCGGTCAGAATCAGGAACGCCATGCCTTCACGGTCCGATGCGCTGGCGGTGCAGTGGAGTGCCTGGTAATGCGCCTGGACATCGGCTGGCAAACGGAATGTCGGGGCAATGGCATCTTGCACATTGAGCCGATCGTCGTCCAATTGGCGATCATCGGCGTAGAACAATGGGTGACCTACTGCGCAATAGAGCAAGGAACGCTCACTGTACAGCGGTTGATACTCAAGGCCCGAGAGCGGGCTGGTTTGTGGCACCACGCCGACATGCAAGCTGCCATCGAGCACACCTTGTTCTACCTGGCTGGGTGCAATCATGCGGATCTGGATACGGACATCCGGGCCACGTTCTTTCAACTGCGCCAGTGCGTGGGTAATGCGCATGTGCGGCAAGGTCACCAGATTGTCGGTCAGACCAATGTTCAATTCGCCGCGCAAGTGCTGGTGCAGGCCGTTGACTTCGGTACGAAAGCTCTCCAGAGCGCTGAGTAGTTGCAATGCCGACTGATAAACTTCGCGGCCTTCCTCGGTCAACGAAAACCCGGCGCGGCCGCGTTGACACAAACGCAGGCCCAGGCGCTGCTCTAGATCGCTCATCTGCTGGCTGATAGCCGAACGCCCGATGCCCAACACGTTCTCTGCTGCTGAGAAGCCGCCGCACTCCACCACACTGCGGTAGATCTTCAACAAGCGGATGTCGAAATCGCTGACTTGAGCGAGGGGATCGGGGCGTCGGCTCATAGTTTAGTAATCGTCTATCTGAAGATTAGAAATGTTGGGTTTTCTAGACTTTATCGTCATGACAACTTAGTCGCAACAACACTTGTCGCTGCTCAATTGCCTTGCGAGGATTTGCCCGATGAATCTGCCTGAAAATGCTCCTGTCGGTTTGGCCAGCCAGCTCAAGCTGGACGCCCATTGGATGCCCTACACTGCCAACCGCAATTTTCAGCGCGATCCACGGCTGATCGTTGCTGCCGAAGGCAGTTACCTGACCGATGACAAAGGTCGCAAGATCTACGACGCACTGTCAGGCCTGTGGACCTGCGGCGCCGGTCACACCCGTAAACAAATTCAAGAAGCCGTGTCGCGTCAGCTCGGCGTGCTCGATTACGCGCCAGCTTTCCAGTTCGGCCACCCATTGTCGTTTCAGTTGGCCGAGAAAATCGCTGACCTGGTTCCGGGCAACCTCAATCACGTCTTCTATACCAACTCCGGCTCCGAGTGCGCCGACACCGCAGTGAAGATGGTTCGTGCCTACTGGCGTCTGAAAGGCCAGGCTACCAAGACCAAGCTGATCGGTCGTGCCCGTGGTTATCACGGTGTGAACATCGCCGGTACCAGCCTGGGTGGTGTAAACGGTAACCGTAAGCTGTTTGGTCAGTTGTTGGATGTCGACCATATCCCGCACACCCTGTTGGCAAGCAACGCTTTCACCAAGGGTATGCCGGAGGAGGGGGGGATCGCCCTGGCCGATGAGATGCTCAAGCTGATCGAACTGCACGATGCTTCGAACATCGCTGCGCTGATCGTTGAGCCGCTTGCAGGTTCGGCGGGTGTACTGCCACCACCTAAAGGCTACCTGAAGCGTTTGCGCGAAATCTGCGACCAGCACAACATCTTGCTGATCTTCGACGAAGTCATTACCGGTTTTGGCCGTATGGGTGCCATGACTGGCGCCGAAGCGTTCGGCGTAACCCCGGACCTGATGTGCATCGCCAAGCAGGTTACCAACGGCGCCATCCCAATGGGCGCGGTGATTGCCAGCAGCGAGATTTACCAAACCTTCATGAATCAGCCGACTCCGGAATACGCTGTTGAGTTTCCACACGGCTATACCTACTCGGCGCACCCAGTTGCCTGTGCGGCCGGTCTCGCTGCGCTGGACCTGTTGGAAAAAGAAAATCTGGTGCAGTCGGCCGCCGAGCTGTCGCCACATTTTGAGAAGGTCCTGCACGGCATCAAGGGCGCGAAGCATATTATCGATATCCGTAACTACGGCCTGGCAGGCGCTATCCAGATTGCTGCCCGTGACGGAGACGCCATCGTGCGCCCTTATGAAATTGCCATGAAGCTGTGGCAAGCCGGGTTCTACGTGCGCTTTGGTGGCGATACCCTGCAGTTTGGCCCGACCTTCAACAGCAAGCCGGAAGAACTGGACCGCCTGTTCGATGCAGTCGGCGAAGCGATCAACCAAGTCAGCTGATCGACATACCTATATATAAGAAGAGGACGCGAGTGAGCTCGCGTCCAGGCACGCCCCCTTTTTGGAGTTTTGCATGAGCACTGTTCAACATTTGATCAATGGCGAGTTGGTAGCTGCTAACGAGCGCACCGCTGATGTTTTCAACCCAGCCACTGGTGAGGTTATCCACAAGGTCGCTCTGGCCAGCAAGCAAACTGTGCAGCAGGCTATCGACGCTGCCAAAGCCGCTTTCCCGGCCTGGCGCAACACCCCACCTGCCAAGCGCGCTCAAGTAATGTTCCGTTTCAAGCAACTGCTGGAGCAGAACGAAGCGCGTATCTCTCAGCTGATTAGCGAAGAGCACGGCA
This sequence comes from Pseudomonas auratipiscis, assembly GCF_036324085.1. NCBI lineage: Bacteria > Pseudomonadati > Pseudomonadota > Gammaproteobacteria > Pseudomonadales > Pseudomonadaceae > Pseudomonas > Pseudomonas auratipiscis. Next base: position 1,540 of record NZ_JAZDCU010000026.1, on the reverse strand, counting down.
AAACAATCGAAGATGCTGCAGGTGAGCTCAAGCGCGGTATTGAAAACGTCGAATTCGCCTGTGCCGCGCCAGAAGTGCTCAAAGGCGAGTACAGCCGCAACGTCGGCCCAAATATCGATGCGTGGTCCGATTTCCAGCCGCTGGGTGTTGTCGCCGGTATTACCCCATTCAACTTCCCGGCCATGGTGCCCCTGTGGATGTACCCGTTGGCCATTGCGTGTGGCAACTGCTTCATTCTCAAGCCATCCGAGCGCGATCCGAGCTCGACCTTGTTGATCGCCCAACTGCTGCAAGAAGCGGGTCTGCCCAAGGGCGTGCTCAACGTGGTGCACGGTGACAAGGAAGCGGTGGACGCACTGATCGAGGCGCCAGAGGTCAAGGCCCTGAGTTTCGTTGGTTCAACTCCGATTGCCGAGTACATCTATTCCGAAGGCACCAAGCGCGGCAAGCGCGTTCAGGCACTGGGTGGGGCGAAAAACCACGCGGTACTGATGCCAGATGCCGACCTGGATAACGCCGTAAGTGCGCTGATGGGGGCTGCTTATGGTTCGTGCGGCGAGCGCTGCATGGCGATCTCCGTTGCAGTTTGCGTAGGTGACCAGGTTGCCGACGCGTTGATTGCCAAGCTGGAGCCACAGATCAAAGCGCTGAAAATTGGTGCTGGCACTACCTGTGGCCTGGATATGGGGCCTCTGGTTACTGCCGCTGCTCGTGACAAAGTTGTCGGCTACATCGATGACGGCGTAGCCGCAGGTGCTCAATTGGTAGTGGACGGTCGTGGTTACCGGGTTGCTGGTAATGAAGATGGTTACTTCCTGGGCGGCACGCTGTTCGATCGCGTGACAACAGAGATGCGCATCTATAAGGAAGAGATCTTCGGCCCAGTACTGTGCGTAGTGCGTGTAGATAGCCTAGAAGAGGCGATGCGCCTGATCAACGAACACGAGTACGGCAACGGTACCTGTATCTTCACCCGTGACGGTGAAGCGGCGCGCTTGTTCTGCGACGAAATCGAAGTGGGCATGGTTGGCGTCAACGTCCCGCTGCCAGTGCCAGTGGCTTACCACAGCTTCGGCGGCTGGAAGCGTTCTCTGTTCGGTGACCTGCATGCATACGGTCCGGACGGCGTGCGTTTCTACACCCGTCGCAAGGCAATCACTCAGCGCTGGCCGCAACGCGCCAGCCACGAAGCCTCGCAGTTCGCCTTCCCAAGTCTGTAAGAGGGCAACAAGCTGCAAGCTGCAAGAGGGGCGCGGCGTTCGCGTTTGTTCTTGTAGCTTGCAGCTTGCTTCTTATAGCCGAAATGCTCCTCTTGAAACAAAGTTGTAATAAGTCCTTGACGCCCCTGCGGATGTATCTATAATTCGCCCCACTTCCGGCGTAGTCGGAACGGAAAACTCCTTGAGATTCAATGAGTTAGATGTTTCAGGTAGTGCTGGGAGGGCTTCGATCGAAAGATCGGTAGCGGTGAAAAAGGTGGTTGACAGCGAATTGAAACGCTGTAGAATTCGCCTCCCGCTGACGAGAGATCGCAGCGAGT
>NZ_JAZDCU010000025.1:0-64607 GCF_036324085.1 Pseudomonas auratipiscis | reverse complement strand
AACCCAGCCAAGGTGCTCCCCCACTGATCGACAAGCTGACGCAGGCGGTCTGCCGATTCCTTGACGTAACCCTGCATAGGCGCCAGGCCATACGAGCCACCGACCACCGTTGCACCCTGATAGGCAGGGAGGATGCTGAGCACCGTAGCGCTCGCAATGTTGGTCACTTCGTACCAGCGGCCGTCAGGTCCTTGAAACGCATCGCCCACCCGGGCGTTGGCTGAAAAGGCAGTGCCGGTACCGGTCACTGTGGTTTGGCCGGTCGTGATCGCGACCGTGCCTGTTCTGTACCAGGGCATAGTTTCTCCAGACAGTAAAAAGCCCGCGCTCGGCGGGCTGACTTATAGGTGTCATCAGTTATATGGAAACGGCAAACCAGTGGTTCGGATAACCAGGGCGATGGGTATCCGATCAGTTGGAATGGCCGTGTAGGACGCTGGCGATGACGCCGACATCGAAGGGTACGAAACTGGGCTGCCGCCAGAATTGGCGAACATGAACGAGATCCCGCCCGTTCGACCGTAAGCCCCTTCGTTGACGCCGCACTGAGACAGCATCGAGCCGCTGATGGTCAGCGTATTCCAGAGCGTTGCGCTACGAGAAAACGGCAAGAATGCCGCGTACTCAATTCCGGCACTCAAAGCGATATCGACGACACAATGCATTTGCGCATCTTGCGTAGCAGTCTGATATCGGATGAGCTCATTGCGCCCTCCCGCATATGCCAACAGCTTGCGACCAAACTGGTCATTTGCTGCCGGCGGTGACGGTGCCTGCACTGAGTCGACGACATTGAGGGGCGGTTGCAGCGAATTGAATGTTATCTCGCCATCTTCGTTCCAGGTCTTCAAGTAAGGCCTGCCCGCGATATTGTCGGCCATCAGGTCGAAGCAGTAGAACTTCGTCGCTGCGCTTCCGCCCGCATACATAAACGTCATGCTGCTGCCAGAGACAGCCGTACCATTGAGGCAGCCCTTGCCAACGATGAACACGATCGGCGATATCGCGTTTGTAATTGTGAACCCGAACATCGTGTCACCGGTACGGTTCGAGTCCATCCAATTCGAGCCGTTGTTGGGATCAAGTTGCGCCGACCTCAAATACTTCCTTGGCCAGGTTTCGATCGCCACCATGTTTCCGCTCTTGACCAAGCCGTAGCAGATTTTGCTCGTATCAAATAACAGCTCCCCGGTGTCCTTTCTCACTATCAGCCGAGCACTCATCAGTAATACCCGTAGTAAATGCGGCAATTGGCTGAGAAGTAACCCCAGCCCGAAGTTGAGTAGGAGTACGACCAGGACAGGGTGTTGCCGGAGATCGTCACGCCTGGCTTCTTGCCCTTCTCGCGCTGCAGGTTCACTAAGGGCACGACGATGTAGTACATCACCTTGCCGGTAGGTGGCGCCGGCATAGTGATCGATCCTGCCGATCCGCCGGTCACCACACTGCCAACCATCTGGCTCAGCTTGCTGGTCATATCGACCAGCACATTCTCCGATGAGTCCTTGATTACAAGTCCGGTCATATCAAAGGCTCAAATCGATACCCAGCACACCATTGGCGTGATACGCACGAACGCTGGAGTTGTTGATGGTGAGACGGCTCTGCCCAGCCCCGGTACCGTTCAGCTCGAACGGGCCACTTTTGTAAATGGCCCATCCCTGAACACCAGCGACATAGTCGGTCGACGCAATGAAGCTGCCGATCTTGGCGTTGGTGATCGTGCCGTCCATGATGAAAGCCGAGTTCATGAACACTTGCCCGCCAGTAACAGCGAACGGAGAGGCCAACGTTCCATTGATGCCGTTCACTACCGCGAACGTATCAGCACTGACCAAAAACTTACTCTGCAGCCCTCCCGGGCCGTTCTCAATACCCATCCCAACGCTTGCAGCGACATACTGATTTTGGGCGTTAACCTGCATCTTCACCGCCCACATCGTGCTGGCCTTGCCGTCCAGAGCCGCCAGGGCTTGACTGGTGGTTTGCACGGATGCGTTGGTCTTCAGTACCTCGCCGTTGGTCTTGTCCAGCGCGGTATTGAATGAAGCTTCGAGCGTTTCCGATTTGCGTGCCTGGGCATCGATGGCGGTTGCCCGCACCTTCGACTCTTCGGCGATCTTGGCTGTGCTCTCCCAAGCCTTCAGCGCCCCCGCCAGCTCACCCTCACCATTATCGTCACGACCATTGGAATAGACTGCCTCGATGTTTGTGCGCATCGACGCCAGCGCCTCATCCGTTGTGGCCTGTGCCTGCTCGACTTCCTGGATCTTGGCGGTGTTGCCATCCACTTCGGCAGTGACGGTTTCCACCAGCAAGCCCAGAGCCTCGTCAGCACTGGTCCTAGCAGTGGCCTCATTGTCGATTGCCGCTTCGCGAGCACCCCGCTCACCGCTAACAGCATCCTCCCGGTCGGACTTCTCCTGATTGATTGCTTCGTTGGCGGTATCCACCCGAGAGTTGACCTGAGTCAGCCGGGAAGCCGTCGAGGACTCGTTGTCGGTAACGGTTTTATCAAGCTGCGAAATACTTGAGGAGTTGTTGGCAACCTTCGTATTCACATCAGTGAAACGGCTTGCCGTGGCGCTCTCGTTGGTCGCAACTGTCTTCTCAAGGATGCCAATATTGGCCTTGTTGTCGTCCACCTGAGCAGTGATATCGGTAACACGGATAGCCATCGCCTCATTCTGGGTCGCCCGGGTGCGGCTTTCCTCTGCCACCTTGGCCGTGGTATCCCAACCACGCAGGGCGTCAGCAAGGTCGCCCTCCCCGTTATCATCGCGAAAAGAGGACTGCACCGCCTGGAGCATCGCGGCATTGACGGTGACCTTCCCATCTATGGTCGAGATGTCAGTGGTGTTCTTGGCCACAGCCTGCGCCAGCCCATTAGCTGTCTCGGCGATGCTGCCGATGTCCACCCAGTAAGTAGCGTTCGGTGGCGCATTGCTGCCATCGGCAGCCGCCGGCACGGGCGCGATGGCCATGTACAGGCGTTGCCCGCGACGAACAGAATCGTTCTTCAGATAGGCGTTGGTCGGCACATATTCCAGCGGGTCAGTGATCTCGCCTATCAGGTCCTCCAGCTCCTGCTTGGCCGCTTCGATCCGCTCATTTACCGAGCCAGGGAAGTCGCCCGAGATTTTCTCAATTTCCTTCAACAACTCCTGGCCAAGCTCGCTCTCGGTGATCTGTCCACTGATCAAGTCGAGTATCGGGCTCGCATCAGAACTGGACTGGCCCAGCACGCCATTAACAGCCGGATAGAACGGACCGATGTTGCCGGTACGATCCACAAGGCGCGCCCAGAAGAAGAACGACACGCCAGCAGCCAGGCCCTGCAGCTTGTAGTCGCTCTGCGGGTATGCCAGGTCAGAAAGCTTGGTTGCCCCTTCCAGGTTGTTGGTCGAGCTGTACCAGATCTCGGTCCGCTGAGTATCCTCGGCGCCAGACGGCAATCCCCACTTCAGGTCGATGGCGAAAAGCTCACTGGAGGTTGTCAGATGAGTGACAGCCGGCGGCACTCCCTCCTTACCCTTGAGCTCAGTTAAGTTGGAGCTCTTCCAAATCGAAGAGATATCGAAGGCACTCACCGCGCGCACCCGGGCCAAGTAGGCGCCGGCGTAGATCCCAGTCACATCGACCGAGGTCGAGCCGGTACGCTGCAGCTTGATCCAGTTACCGTTGTCTTTGCGCCATTCAACGTCATAGGCGACCGCGCCCTCTACAGCGGGCCACTCGATCGTCATAGTGCTGACCGCGATGCCTTGGTCAACTGCATATCCGGAGGTCAGAGTGACGCTTGCCGGAGGCGGCACGGTGGTGATCGGGATCACGCTGATCGGGCGCTCATCCAGCTTGGCGCCGGTGTCGATCGCCGCGAACTTGCTCGGGTTGAATTCGAGAGCAGTAATCTCGTATTGACCTTCTTGGGTGCGCGAGGTCTTCAGCACCCGGAACAGCTGAATGGCCAGGTCTTCGTAGTCAATTGCCCACTGCAGCTGCGGCTCGGGCTGGATGCTGTACGCCGTGGTTACAGTTACCGCCCGCCCCGAAACAGACTGCACGGTACGCGCCTGCGCAGTGCCGTTCGGCAAGTTCAGGATCAGGCGATCACCTGCCTTGACCGGTGCATCACGGTCAAGAGTCACCACGCGGCCAGCCGCAATCGAGATCCGACCTCCATTCGGCCGACCTGCCACTAGCTCATCAGCCACGGGGATTACGTAACCGGGCAGTGGGATACGACCTTCCATGCCGGTCTTAAAGGTGACGGTGCGGTCTTGGCTGTTGCTCAGCAGCGCCCACTTACCACGTCGCTGGGCCTCGGATGCTCGGGTACACCCGATGGCCGAGATCTCGATAGGGCGATCTCGGTACCGGCGCTGCAGCGCTAGGTCTGTAACCGGTATCACATCCGTGTCGTAGTTATTGGCCGGGTTGTCGTAGCTGACTAGCGCCCGGCTGTAGTGCGTATTCCGCTCAGCACCACCATAGACGAAGTCGCCGTCGATGACGTTCGACCTGGTGAAGACGTAGTCTATGTCTTGGGCACGCGGCATGTCCGCCTGCATGAACAACGAACCGTGAGCCCAGTACACCATGCCCCGGTAGATGGCCGACAGGTCGCGCAGCAGCGTCCAGGCCTCAGCCCTACCCTGCAGGTTCATGTCGCAGAGAAAGCGCGGCTCCACTCCACCAACGCCGTTCGGCACCATTTGGTCGCAGTACTGGGCGATGCGGTACATCTCCCATTTGTCGACCATCCACGGCTTGATGCGCTTGCCCAGACCGAAACGGCCTTCAACGCACAGGCCATAGGTCACGAACGCCGGGTTGTTGGTCCAGGCTTGCTTGAACGTGCCGTCCCACACCGCAGCGTAGGTACGGGTCACCGGATCGTAATTGCTCGGTACCGGCCAGCGCTTGGCTTTGCACTTCACAGTCACGGACGGGATATTCTGGAACTGCTGGGCGTCAAACTCGATGTACAGCAGGGCGGTGTTCGGGTAGCTCAGCTTCTCGTCAATGATCTCGGTATAGCCGGCGATCGTCATCGTGTCAGCTACGGTGCCGCTGTTCTGGTTCGGCGTGATCCGGCGGACGCGGAACATCCAGCCCGAGGTTGCCGCCGGCAGGTCCACGCTGACAGAGCGCTGGTAGCCGTTGGTGGTCTTGCCGTTCACGGCGCCGCGGTTGACCTCAACGTAGGCACCGCCATCGGCCGCGACGTCGATGGCGTACTCAATGCGGTAGCCGTTGGTGTTGCCGCTACTGTCCTGACTGGCCAGCCGTGACCAACTGAAACGAAGGCGCAGTCGCGACAGCTTGGTGTTGCTCAGAGCACGGGTGAACGGAGCATCGCTACGCAACTCGACGTTGACCGAGGTGTCGTTCTCGATCGCCGGGATACCCTTGATGTATTCCTGCCCGACAGTGCCGCGGCGCCACTCCCATTTCACGCCTGGGAAGTTCACGTTGCCGCTGGCGTCCATGATCGGCGTGTTGTCGAGATAGATATCGCGGTCGGTCGGCGTACCGTCGAACTCGCCCTCACCAACGGCCAGAAGAATACTGGCGATGTTGGTCGACTGTAGAGTGTCCGGTGTCTCAACTGGTGCCTTCGGCTTGCTGCTGCCGCCTTTTGCACCAGCAATATCGAGATGCTGTGCTGCGCCCATGCTTTCCTCCGGGCATAAAAAAACCGCCTGAAGGCGGCTGGTTCGCTGGTGCGTTGCTACTTCTTGTCTTCGGCCCGAATCGACGCGGAGATCACCGCCCCACCCCATCGGCGCTCACCGATACAGATCGGTACCGGGTTGCCGCTGGCGGTCGTGTTCTTGGCGGAGCCGAATGCATACGACGGCAAGTTTTCAGGGGCGCCGCTCTGGGATAGCCCCTGGGCCTGGGGGCTGAGCATTTGGACGACTCCGCCTAGCGTCATGGACAAACCTGCATAAAACGCCGACGGTCCCAACCATATGGCAGATACCATCAAAGCAATGCCAATGACGGTTTGGAGAATCCCCCCGCGCTTGCTGCCATGAACAACCGGCACGATACGAACTTCCTGCGTGCCTCGAAGGTTCATTTCGTCCAGGCCAATGTTCTTTCGATTACGGAAGATGGCGAAGCGCAATCCCAGCCCATCGAGTCGCCGAATTTCCTCTTCGAATCCTTGCAGCGTGGCCTTGAGAGCTTTGAAGGCTTCCCAGGTCTCGCCGCTGTCAAGCTGACGACGATGCGCTCGCCCGAACTTTCGAGCCAAAGATCCGGATAGCTTGATGATAGTCATCGGTTGATAAGTGGCCGCTGTGGCTGCCATGGTTCCTCCAGGCACAAAAAACCGCCCGAAGGCGGTTTGTGATGAGCAATTAAAGACATGACCTCACGGCGCGTTCCACTGCCGAGCGACCCGGCATCGCTGACCAAGGCATGCGCTGCCTAAGGGCTATTGAGCTACCGGTTGGCAGCCGGGTGATATCAAGCAGTTCGTCTGCCATGCTGCTATTAGCTACCCAAAGCCGGTAGCCATTTTCGGTCTCAACCATGGAAGACTCAGTTCTGGCAGCCTGCCATTTAGGGAATACGCATAGGGCATATTGCTTTGGGTTTTTCTTCGTCTTAGCGCTAATCGAAGGCTCGTTGCCTTCCAAATCTGCGGTTGTCACACACCCCGCCAGCAGCGCCAACCCCACCGCCCCAATCAGAATTCGCATTTGATCCCTCCCTTGAAATGGGGGGAACTGTAGCGCGTACCTGCCCGGGCAGCCAAACGCAAAGAGCCCAGCGCGGGATTGGGCTCCGTTCTCCCTCAGTCGGCCGCTGTCCAAACAGCAAGCTCATAGCCATCTGGGTCGATGAAGTGGAATCGCTTGCCGCCAGGGAACGAAAACACCTCTCGGCTGATTTTTCCACCTGCAGCCACCACTCTGATCTGGGTGTCAGCGAGGTTGTCCGAGTACAAAATGACCAGCGGGCCACCTGGCCTGACTTGCTCACCAGTAGTGAATCCACCAGTGAGCCGACCGTCACTGAACTCGGTATATGTCGGGCCGTAGTCAACGAAGCTCCAGCCGAACGCCGCGCCGTAAAAATCCCTGCTGCGCTTGATGTCGCTGACGTTGAATTCAATGTTGTCGATTTGGCGATCCTTCCCTCTGTTGCTCATTGGCACCTCCATGTTGGAGCCAGGAATCTACCACAGCCAAACGGAAGGTTTGCACCAGATGCAAAAAGCCCAGCACTGGGCTTGGTTGTGCTTAGCATTAAGTCAGGAAAGGTCCACCCCAAGCTTGTCCTTGAGCATTTGCTTGCAGTACGCCTTGCCAATTTCGACCAAAAATCCCAAGCCCCCGACTCCGGCCTTCTCCGCTCCCTCCTTAGTCCTGCGCCAAATTTCTGGATCTCGGATTGAGTCTAGAAACTCGTGACCTTTGTACGTGAGCCGCTTCGGCTGCCATTCGAATTGGCCTATCGAGCCAAGGTCTATGCCAGCAACCAATCCCGCCTCATCAAGAAGCATGACATGGTAAGAAACTTCCTCATCGGGTCTCCCCTCAATCTCAAGATCCATCCAGCCTTGAGGGTCATCATGCGCTTCAACCGCCAAGAGGATTTGGCGCACCAACTCTTTGTCTAACTTCATTGCAGCCCCCCAAACTGCCCATACACATAGACCCCATTCTATACGTATAGAGTGGGGTCTATGTGTATACAGCCTTAGCCCTGAAGGTAAGCAGCGAAAAGCCCAGCGCGGTGCGGGCTTAGGTCAACACATGCTTATACCCCACTTTGGAAAACACTTCAGTCCAGGTGACGCCTCACTAGCCACTGCATTAAATAGACTTGATCCAAAAGCCGCCAACAGTAAGCACGGCGAACCCTCCCCCCTTCCCCCACCAAGAGCTGAGCAAGGTGAAATGGTCCTCGTTAAACCAAACTTCAAAAGCTGGCATGAAGGCCAACCATGTCATTCCAAGGCCAAATGGCCACAAGACTCCTAGGCCTAGCCTAGTGCTCAGCCCGACAAGAAATACTAATCCCCATGCGATGCCTAGGTTCCATAATAGTTGGCTGCCAGTCTGCAAGTCCAAGCCCAACAGCTCCGATACGTTCACAACTACAGAGAAAATGACCAATGCTGCAGCAGCAACCAAAATCCCCCACAATGGCAATCCATCGGCCCCACTACGCTGACTCATCCCTTCCTCTCTTTCTCGGTTTTAGGATGGCCAGAGTGCCATCATGATCGAGTTCGGCGCAATCAACCTGATGACTCAACTACCTTGAGGCAGGCTCCCATAGCCATAGGGCTGTACCTAGCGAGACATCCAGCGTGGATGGAAAGCCAGTAACGCGCCATCATTGCGCCATAGTAGCTTTGCCCCTCCAACGACCCGCCCCGGTCCGTTGCCGGAAAGCCCATGGACTGGGGCATTGATGACCTAGGAGGTCAAAGTGGCATATGAAGTGAAACCATTCGAGCAAGGCGTTCTCATGGCGTTGTTGTCGCTCACCCATGCCCTCAAGCAAACACCCGGCTTCAATGAAGAAGCGTTGACTCGCGCTGCGAAGTTCTTTACCGAAGTTCCTGCTGGAGGCTGCGAAAGCGGCGAGGCCTTCGATGCATACGAATGGCCTCTATCGGTAATCCAAAAAGACGTTTCCTACATCGAGAAACTGCTCGAGAACAAAGGAAACTAGTACTTTGTCAGCCGCCAGACGGGTTCGCCGCTGGCGGTTTTAGCTGCCGACTCAATTGCTCCGGTCATACTTTTCTCCTGCGGCTTAGCCGCTTCATTTCGCGTCCAGATGACGCAACACAAGGCGTGTCCGGTCGAGCCAAGGCCCGCCGAACACGATGATTTCTGATGGTCTGCCATACAGATGGTGCAGCAGGAATGGGCCCTGGCCGAACACCTGGACGGGCTCGCCAGGTAGTTGCGGATCTGCTCCCAGGTAAATCCCGGCATGGTTAGGGTGCGCCGTTCGCCCTACCTCCATGACGATCATGTCACCGCGCTGCGGCTGGCTGACCTGGTAAAAACCGGCCGCCTCGTAGGCCTGCTCGTACAAGCTCGGGCCTTCAGCCTGCTCCCACCACCCTTCCTCTCGGGCGTAGGCCGGGAATTCCAGATCCCACTCTCGCTGGTACCAGTCCGCACAGGCCTGCCAGCAGTCCCATGCGCCGTGCACGAATGGCCGGCCTAGCAGCGGCGTGCTTCCGCTTGGAGTGATTGTGCGCAAGTCCCCTTCCGGCCACGACAGGATGTGCCAGGGCAGCGCTGTGGCTTCGCACATGGCGAGGTCGCGCGGTGACGGCCTGCTCGTTGCGTCAGGGTGCGAGTGCACGATGCCAATCACCTCGCCCTGGTCTTCCGCTGCCGCATACTCCTCAGGTGCAATACGGAACTCTTCGCCCGGATCACCCGCCGAGTTGGTGCAGGGTACGTAGAGCTGCTTGCGGCCGATGACCAGAATCAGGCCGCAGCACTCGCGCGGGTACTCAGCCGCAGCGTGCGCTTGCACGGCGGTTAGGATGTGTTTGTGCAAGGGTCAACTCCGTGCAATCAGGGAAACAGCCGGGAAACCGCCAAACGGCAGCTGGTTGCCTCGGCCAAACCGGACAGTGCAACCAGAGTCCAGGCAGCCATTGCACTGGTCCTTTGCCGGGTCGTCCGTGGGATTGCCGTCCAAGTCAAAATAGGGGCCGGTATATCCACAGTTTGGGCCACGATAGCCGGCGGTCATTGCCCAGTGGCATAGCTGAGTCATCTGGCGGCCAATCGTTTCCCCGCCAACGTCGCCAGGGCTTGCCAGCTCCCAGGCGACCGTGGTGCCGTTTTCCGAAACCTTCTGATCGATGTACCAAGCCTCGATACTCTCCTCGGACGGATCTGCTTCAGTATTGCCGCCCGGGAAATTTGCGGGATCGAGGTACTGCCCTAGCGTATGCCGTACCGTCAGCTTGAACTCGAGCAGATCTTCAAAGGCAAGGCAAAGCGCTGTGATGCGGCCGTTAACGTTACCAACCGATAACGTTGGGCGAACCGCGGTACCGTCCGAGTTAGCCTCAATGCCCTCGATCTGCATTGGCCACGCGCCGTACTCCTCACCCTGCCACCAGATCGGCTTGGCCGGCAGCTGATCAGCGCCCGCGCCAGCGGCGGCCAGCTCTTCAGCCGTATGGGGAATCGCATGCCCATGGAAACGCAGAATATCGGCGCCGAAGTCGGAGCCGTCTAATTCGAATAGCAGAATCTCATCTCCGGGCTCCAGCTTCTGCAGTTGTCTGATGTAGCTCATGGGTGATATGCCCTTTCGAAGGTTGCCGTAACAACGACGATGCCGCCTGGCTTCCGCTGTTGTCGGAAGCTTTCGCAGCGGTACATCCCAAGCGCGCCGCCTGGGGGTGTCCAGAGAAACGACCTAGCCCCCCCATGGATGCGAATGAAGTCGAGAATGGGTTTGACCTCTTCCGTCACCCCCCCAAACGACAACCCCCAACTGTCCGCCTCTGCATTCAAGCCATCGCCGGATACCTGGACATAGCCATCACCGAACTGTGACTTCCTTGTTCTCAAGGTACTGTCGGAGCTGGCTTCATCGTCGGGTGCCCAAATAAAGGTTTCGATAGCCATCAGTTTCTCCGGGGGCTATTTCGATAGCTCGTACCGCCTGCTCGCCAGGAATCGGCAATTGCCCTGTCGGCGACCCCGCGCATCTGCTGCTGAAGGTTGTGCTGCAACGCCGCACTGTCGAGCTGCAATCCTTCAGAGCTCCGGTCTTCAACGGTGAAGTACATCGGCGCATCGACTTGAACAAGCGTGCCTCCAGAAGATGAGCCGCCTACCATCTGCACGCCCAGCGATCCATCAGCACCTCGCGCCAACGGCATAATCGCCTCCGGTCCGGCCTCCCCAGCAACGCCGACTTTCCCGCCAGCCATGCCAAAGGGAGTTGGAGCGTTGAGGATGCTGTTGGTGAACGCTTCACCCTTGGCGAACATCTGCACACCGCCGTTCCAGGCGCCACCCTTGGCCTGCGCGACACCGGACCAGCCATCCAGGTATTGAGGGCTGTAGCCTGCTTGGGTAGAGCCAAGCGAGGAAGATCCGCCACCAAAGTAATTACCTGCCGCTGAGATGCCCATGCCAACCAAACCACTCAGAAGCGAGCTTGCCGCTTGCTGACTGGCGATCCTGGCCATATCCGAGATCACGCTATTGGCGAAGCTCTTGAAGCTACCCTTGCCCGTCATGACGAAGTCAGTCAGAGCATCGCGCGCCGAATTGAACCCAGTGGTGAGCATGTCTTCAGTTGCGCCCGCCACGTTCGCAGCATCGGCCTGGATGTTGGCCCACGCACGCCGGGCGCCATTGCGATAGTCACTCTGCGCCTGCAATCGCGCATCGTACCCATCAACCTCCATCTGCAGCTCGCGTGCCTGGTAGTCTGCCAAGTCGGCCAGGCGCTGCTCGTAGACGGACTGACTAAGTCGTCGAGAAGCATCTTCCTGTTGCTCCTCCAACTGCCTGCGGGCCTGGGCGTACTTCTCCCGAACGACGTTCAAGCGACCTGCTTGTTCGCGTTCGTCATCGCCCATGCCGACGCCAGCAACATCCGCGTTGATCGCGTCCTGCCGGGTCTGCAGCACAACCTCCATGGCCTTGCGATAAGCGTCAGCACTGTTGCGCCGCTGCTCTGCTAACTTTCTCTCTTCTTCGGCGCGCTTCTGAATGACTGGGTCTGCATATGCCGTATTCAGGTTTTTTATGCCGAGCTCCATCTCGGCGGCCGAGATCTTGCCAGCGGCCTGTGCCTTGCGCAGCCCTTGGACGCCTTCGGCCAGATCCGTCAGACGTTTTTTCTCGGGCAGAGCCCTATCGATGATCGCGTCGAGCGCCTTGATTTCATCATTCAAAGCTTTGGTGCGATCTTTGCTGCCGTCAGTAGCGGCCTTGTTTGCTGACTTTTGCGCCTCGATTGCATTGGCTGCAGACAGAATCGCCAGACGATCAGTTTCGGTCAGGTCAGCGTTCTCAGCGATGTGCCGATTCGCAATCTTGAGCGCGTCGCCATTGTCCTGAAGACCGGCTAACTGCTTCTGCAACGTCTCAAGGTAATTCTGCCCAGCGGTGCTCATGCCCGCCTTGGCGGCGTTGTTGGCATGCGTCGAAGCGGTGTTCTCCTCAGTCACCCCGGTGAGAACACGCAGCGTGTCGGCGATCAGGCTCGAACGCTCGTCGGCTTTGCTAATTGCGCCAGCCTGGCTAAGCCACTGTTGAAGCGTCCCCTCAGGAAGGTGCAGGCGAGTCCCCACCTCTTCGAGAATGGGCGACAAGCTGCGGCCGGCTGCCCGAGCCTCGTTGAGACGGTCGATCAGTCCCTGGTACTCGGAGAGTTGCTTACCGTACTGTCCGCCAGAATCGCGAGCCGGAGCGGTGACGGTAGCCCGTCGGATGGACTGGGCAAGGCTGCCATAGGCATCCTTTACCTCTTCAGCAGCCTTGACCTGCTTCCGTGTCCAATCCACCAGCGAAGCGGCTCGCTGATCCTGGTTCAGCTTTGCGAACTCCTCGCGCAACTGGGCAACCGGCTTGTGTAAATCATCGAGGCTGACCGCCGCCTGGTCGGCGTTATCGCTCAGCAACAGAAAGCTGGCCGCAGCGGTACCGGCCAGCAACGCCAACCCCATCGGCCCACCAAGGGCCGCCATCAAACCGACACTGCTAACTCGCGCCAAGTTTGCCTGCGCGACTGCGAGCGTTTCGGTTGAGGCTGTCAGCGCCGCCTGCTTGGGGATAAGCGACGACTGAACGAGCGACAGGCGTTGCAGGCCAGTCGCTGCGGCGACAGATGCCTGAGCCTGCTGCAGCTGGGCCTGGGCATAGATCCTTTGAGCATCAGCTGCTCGCAATGCAGCATGTGCGTTCTGAACTTCAGCGGCACGCTGGGCGTGCGCTGCCCTCAAAGCCAGATAGGACTTGGCAACGTAATTGGTCAACGCGGCTACGGCGACACCACCTATCGCTACGGCCACCAGGTCAGCATTGTCAGCGAGCGCAATCAGTGCCTTTGAAAGGCCGCCGACAGCGCCGGTTTGATCTTCCATCTTCCCAAGGAAAGTACCGATCGCGTTGCTGATATTAACCAGAGCATCTTGGACGCTGGTGGACATTTCAGCCGCTGCTTTGCGGTTGACCTCGACGGTACGCAGCAGGCCGGTATTGATGTCATCGAGCGACAGTTTGCCCTCGCTTCCCAGCTTGCGGATCTCAGCCGCACTTTTGCCAGTTGCGCTGGCGATAGCGTCGACGATTGTTGGCATAGCGGTCTGGATGGAGGTCCAGCCGTCAACGTCTACCTTGCCAGTCTGTAAGGCCTTGGAGTAGGCATCCAGGGCTGATCCCGCCTTGTCAGCTGCCGCAGCGTTGGTCACCAACAGGAAGCTGAAGCTGTCGGTGATATCGAGCGTTTGCTGGGTGTTGAAACCTAGGCTACGCATCACATCGGCGGTACGGATATACAGCTCTTGAGCTTCCGCTAGTGGGCGGTATGTCTCCTGAGCGGTACGCAGCAGGTGCTCCTGCACTAGCTGGTATTCGCCTGCGCTGCCGGCGGCGGCCTTCATCCGATCGGACATCTGCCCATAGGCATCAACCTGCTTGATGATGCTGCCGATCAAGCCCGCCCCGGCGATAGCGGCGAATGCTCCACGCATCAGCACCCCGGCCTGCTGAGCCGCACCACCGGCACGATCAAACGCAGAGTCCACCGTAGCCAGGTTTCGGTCGATCGACTGAGATGTACGCGCGACCACCTGGTCCGCGCTGGCCAATTCCCGGCGTAGCTGCGCCGTGGTGGCCTCGATCTGGACCAGCATCCCCTGGATTTGTTGGTCGGCCATGCAAATCTCCAAGCACAAAAAGCCGCCCGGAGGCGGCGCTCTATCTACTGTTTGGGGCGTCCCCGCAGGAAGTTTTTCAACTTGTCCGCGACGCTTTCACGCTTCTGGGGCGCAGCTTGGGGCTGCCCTTGGCCTAGACCTCGCCCGGTCCAATCGAGACGAGCATCGAGCGCAAGCATGATTTGCGGGATAGGCGTATGCCAGGCGGTGTCGGGCGGCCAGCCAAGCCAACCGGTGGCCACGCCGAATAAGTAGTCGACGTAGCTACCGTTCCTCACTGCGCTGTGCTGGCCGCCTCGCCCTTTCCCCGGGCGGCCACGCTTGGCGGCACGGGATTGAGCAGCGTGGTGATGAAATCGGTCAGTTGGCCCGACACCTTGGCGACGCCGGTGTGGAACACCTCGGCAGCGATTGCCGGGTGCTGTTCAGGCGCCAGTGCAGCGCCAGCGACGACGATGTCAGCGCAAGACGCGATGCTCATCAGACGCATCGCTTCCAGTGCGCCGCGCAAACCGCCGAAGCGGGCTTCGATTCGCAGCGCCGCATCCAGCGTCGGCTTCAGGGTATAACTTCGAGCACCGATTACCAGGGTGACAGTGCCGTGCAAGGCTTCGCTCATTTGAATTCTCACTGAAGAAAGGCGAGACCCCGTTTGTTACGGGGCAGCCGGACCGGCCGGAATTTCCAGAATGTCGGTGTTGATGGCGAACGTCATGTTGCGACGCACGACGTTGTCGGCCGCGCCTGGGGCGACGGTGTTGTTCATTACCTTCACACCGAAGTAGAAGGTGGTCGGCAGAATTACCGGGGTAGCATCAGGATCACCATCATTCAGGGTGACCTTAACGTTGTAGTTACCCTTGGAGCGGTCTTTGTGAGCTACGGCGACCGCTTTCTGGCCAGCGTCGCCACTGTCCAGGCCGACGGTCATAGTCATGTTGCCGGCGTCAGCGGTGCCCTTGTATTTGCGCACCCGGCCGTCGCTCAACGCCGTGAAGTTAACAGCGCTGAAGGTATCGCCGAACTCTCCAAGGTCCTCGATCTCACCCACGTCGACGTAGGTGTCAGCCTTGTATTCGGTTTCGGTATCCGCAGCAGTTTTACCACCGATGGCAAGTCGGCAGCCGGCAGCTGTATTGAGGTTGTCTTCAGACATGGAGATGCCTCCAAAGGCACATTGGATAAAAGCCGCAGCGCGGCCGGTGGTGGATTTAGTGAGTGGTGATCACGCGAACCGTGATTGAGCCTTGATAGGTCACGCCGTCGGCATCGCGCTGGGAGTCGGCCTGCTCAACACGAACCGAAACAGCGCGACCGGTCGAAAGCGGTAGCCTGCGTTCGTCCAGGGCATTGATGATCTCGCCATTGATGCGCTTGACCTCGGCCTGGCCAATGGTATCGGACCATACCGAGAGGTAGATCAAACGCTGCTCGCGCTTGCGGCCTGCGATCGGACGAATGTTCGCCGAGACCTCGCGATCAATGGAGACATACGGCTTCGGCGCGTTCATCGGCGCGCCATCAAAAATGCGACAACTGACTTCAGCCGCGAGCCGCGCAAATAGCGCTTCCTGCAAAGCTACCGATGGATCAGCCATTTCCCACCCCCTGGCTTGCTTTACGAAGCGTACGAGTGACTGCCGCCTCGATCTCTGCCAGAACGAACTCCCGGTTGACCTGCATTGCAGGCCGAAGCCAGGGGTGTGCGGGCCTTGCCGGAATATCCGGATACTTACCGAAGAAGTTCGCGCCGTCGCTCTTGTTCTTCGTGTCCCGACGCCCTAACCGATTCTTGCCCTTTAGCTGGGAGCGATCCCGATTCGTTGTGTGGCTACCCGATACGGCATCAGCATCGGTCCGATGGTAAACCTTACCGGAGTAACCCTTGGTGCCGTACTCAAGGAAGCGCAGGTAGAAATAGCGCTGATTGTTCAGCTTGCCGCGCAGGCCCACCTCAGCATTAAGACCGCTGGACGAGACGAACGCAGTCAGCGCTGCCGCGGCATCGCCCGTGTCCTTGGGCACCAGGTCCTTCATCGTTTGCAGTACCCGGTCGGCAGCCTTCTGCATTGCTGGTTTGAGCTCGTTGTCTACGTTCTTGTGGATATTGCGCAATAGACGCCGAAGCTTGAAGTCGCCGGACATCCTGGAGCGGCGAACGGCCATGAGTTACTCCTTGGCCGGCTCGACCTTGGCTGGCTTCACGTTCTTCTCTACGACTTCCTCGGCGTAGCCGCGGACAATCAAGCCTTTGCCGATATCAGCGGGAACTTCGAACTCTTCGCCTTTCTCGCGGTCGCCAACAGCGCCGGAGAGCACACCCAGTGCACGAATTTTCATGTTGTTTTCCTCATGGGTTAGGAACAGTGGAGCAAAGGAGCCGCATCATGGATCGAATGTTGTCGATCAGCGGGGCTTGAACCTGATAAGTCACTCCTCGATGCGTCAGACGCCAACCCGCGACAATGTCCATCCGGGGCCTGATACGGATTTCGGCGCTGATAATTGCCTCTAACTGCTCAGCGACAGGTGACACTCGGCCCGTCGGCAAGGTGATCTCTGCCCATACCTTGCCAGCTTCGACCCAAGTCTGGGTTGCCCCCCCAGAACTGTTCAGCTGTCGATGCGGCCTGGTTACTGTGCAGCGGTTTCTAAGGGGGCCTGCTCTCATATTCCCCACCCCACACGATGCGGCGTAAGAAGCGCGCGTGAGCCCATAGGCATCTCAGTTGCGATGGTGCCGGTCACGACATCCTCACGGTTCGCGTAGAGATGCCCAAGGATCAACAAGCAGGCCGCGTTAATGGAAGGATTGACTAGCATTGGTGAATCACCCGCCTCTCCTGCCGCGACAGCCTCTGCCATTGACTGCTCATCGGCGTAGAACCGACGATTCAGGTAATCCATTGCCTGCCCCTCCGCAGCTTCAACCAAAAGCTCCAGATACTCGTCATCATCATCCGGATCGCGAAGGTGATGCCTAGCGATGGTCAAGCTGATAACCGGCATGCCTTACTCCTTCAGCGGCTCGAGAGCTGCCAGCTTCCGCTGCATCAGCTCTTCGGCATGCCGGCGCGGCACTGAATAAGCAGGACCGCCGCGGCGACGCAGCTCGCCCTCGTCCATGTAGGATCGCATCGGGTAAATTTGAACAACTACAGGGTTGGGATTGACCACAAGATCCTCTCCGCCCACAAGTTGATCGGAGTCTTTGCCGCCATCAGTTGCCACCAATCCGACCTGGCCGGCACCTTCGCTGTCGTCGGCGCCAGTAACTGGGGCATTGGTGTCGGCAGCCTGGTTGGTCGCAGCCGCATCCGTTTCGAAGCTCGAGCTTGCCTGGCCTACTGGTAGGCCCTGTCCGGTGCTATCCGCCAGGCCTGGATCAGTTGCCGGGGGTCCGTCCTCGCCAGAATTCGGCAAAGCCGCAGGGTCAGGCGAAGGAGGCAGGCTGCCACCCTCGGGCTGAACAGTAGTGGGCTCAGTAGGCGATACAGGATCTTTCACCTTTGCCGTGGATGCTGGTGTTTCCTGTTTACGTGCCATGGAAGTACTCCAGTCGGGCGTCATTCCTGACGCCCTTTGCCAAAGGGATTAGGGAGTGATCAGTGGACCAGTGACGAACGCCTCATCGCGATAGATGGCAAAGGCCAGACGCTCTTCAGCGCGGATCGTTGCCATGTTGTTTTCGAAGTCCTTGTCGTTCTCGGTCGAGATCAGCACTTCGATCTCCATGCGATCGAAGATCTGAGCGCCGAGCTTGAAAGCGCCGAC
Organism: Pseudomonas auratipiscis; assembly: GCF_036324085.1. Lineage (NCBI taxonomy): Bacteria > Pseudomonadati > Pseudomonadota > Gammaproteobacteria > Pseudomonadales > Pseudomonadaceae > Pseudomonas > Pseudomonas auratipiscis. The sequence goes on along the minus strand of NZ_JAZDCU010000025.1, from coordinate 46,924 downwards.
CAGGAAGTCGTTCTGTGTCATGGCTTGGGTAGAAACCACTGGGCGATTCCAAAGTTTCGCGTTGGTGCCGTCCTGAGGCTGGCCGATGATGTAACGGCCCTCCCCGTCCTTGGTCAGCTCAATGGCTGCCCAGTCGATCGGGTTGAGCACGATGCCATCGGACGGGAACTCGGCCAGTTCGGCCTGCAGCAACGCCAGACGGAGCCGGTCAATGCGCTGCTCACCGACAACGACAACACCGGCCGGTGCCGCGTACAGCTGAGCCACGGTCATGAGGCCCTGCAGGTTTGCACCAGCGCCGCTGCCGTAAAGCAACTGCGCTTCTTCCGCCATGGTCAGACCGTAACGCGCGCGACCGTCGATGTAGCTCTGCAACGCCTTCGCGTCATCGAGCATCTGGCGGCTTGCTTTGAAAAGGTGAGCGATGGTGCGGACGTTGGCCGTTGCCAGAGCGAAAGTGAGATCGGAGTACGGCTTGGCGGTGTTTTCCGCGACGGGGCGCGCACTGTTGGTGAAACCGGTCTCGCGGATGTACTCGATCGAGTTCGATTCGGTGGAACCCGGCGCGACCAGGTCGCGGATGGTCAGCCGGCGTTGCGGCGGAGCAATGATCCCCGGCAAGCGCTGAGTCTGCACCAGGTCACCGCCAGTTGCAGTGGTGATGGCAGCCCGCGGTATCGAGACGCGACGCGAGCCGCGGAAGGACGAATTCATGTCCTTCATTTCTTCGCTTTCGATCACGAGCGCGCCAACCGACTTCTGCGGCTCTTCCTGGTGGTTGCGGTCGCGATTGGCGTTCACGAGCTTCTGCTCGGCCTCGCCCAGACGCGCCTGCAGCTCGCCCTGCGCGGTCAGAAGTTCATCGACTTTCGCACGCGTTTCAGCGTTCATCTCGCCGGAGGCTTTGATCTGTTTGTCGACCGACTCTGCCTGGCTCTTGATCTGATCGCCAATACCTTTAAGGGTGGCGTTCAGCTCGTTGTACTGCTTTTCGTAGTTGTCGCTCATCGCGAAAGTCCTATGATGGAATTGAGGATTGCGGCCGCATCAGTAAGCGAGGCGGAAAGGTCAGGAGCGACAGCGCTAGGCTTGTCGGTCGGGGCAGCGACGTGCGTGCCCCCGCCGGCAGCGCGTGGCATGCCGGACTTGAAACTCGCGAACAACTCACGGCGCTCGGAGCGAGGCATGCCGGCTTTGGCCAGCGCCACGTCCATGGCCTTTAGCGCATTCGCCTGGGTACCCTCTTCGGTTTCGCGCTCGGTGATCTCAGCCGAAGACAAGACACCGGTGGCAAGGCCCAGCTCGACGGCTCGCTTGCCACGGATGTAGGTTTCGTCGTCCATCAACTCGGCCATGTCCTCGGCAGATTGACCGCTGGTCTCTGCATAGAGGTCGGCCATCGCGGCGTCGAAGTCCTCCATGTCGGCAGCAACATCGCGCAAGTAGTGCCGGTTACCGGCGAGAAAGGTCCAACAGTTGTGGATCATGAGGAAGGCACTGCTTGCCACCTCTCGGGTGCTACCGGCCAGGTAAATCACCGATGCGGCGCTGGCTGCCATGCCGAGGACCTTTGTGGTCACCTTGTGGCTGTGCTCCTTCAAGCGGTTGTAGATGGCGATGCCTTCGAACATGTCACCGCCTGGCGAGTTGATGTACACCGTCACATCCTTCTCGCCGATAGAGCGAAGCGCAGCATCGATCCGCTTGAGGGTCACACCCTCGCCGTACCAGTCCTCGCCGATCACGCCGTACACGGTGATGGTGTCGGAGGTGCTCTCGACGGCCGCCTGAATCGCAGGGTTCCATTTATCGAGCGCGCGCGGGCTCATCTCGCTGCGCAGGCCGCGAGACTGGATCTTGTGTTTCATGAGTTATTCCCCGGAGTTGCTTTGGAGCCAGTTCATCAGTGCCGCGCGTGCGGCCTGGCCATCGGTCTGCTGGCCGAGTTGGTCCAGCGGTACCAGGTTCGATTGCACGGTGAGGATGTCGCCGCCGGGCATGCTCGGTAGGTTTTCCTTACGCCGCCCTTCGTTGCGCGTCATGAGGCCGTTTTGACTCATGGTGCTGAGATAGGCTGCACGGCCAGCACTGTCAGCACGGAGGAAGGCCTCCAACGAAAACTCCGAGTAGTGCTTGATGCGATCAACCGCTGTCATGCAATGCTTATTCACGCACTGCTCGATGGGCGCCGTGTAAGACATGATGCAGTAGGTCAGGAACGCGATCTGCTGCTGTTCAAGGCCTGTGCCCCAGTTGCTCCCTTTGTCGGTCTTCATGACCATCCAAGGAGGTACACCAAACCAGCGGCAGATTTCCTCAATGCTGTGGCCGCGGGACTCGAGCAACTGTGCATCGGCCGGGTTGATACCGATCATCTCGGGCTTGACGCCTTGCTCGAGTACCGGGCTTTTGCCCGCATTGAGCGCGCCGGAGATGGTCGTGACGTATTCGCGAAACTCGGCACGCTGCGTGGGATTCAGCGTCTTGTCCACTGAGAAGGCCACAGTAGGCATCATGCCGTTTTTGAAGGTGGTATTGGCCGCATCATCCGCTGACATCGCTGAGCCGAATACATCTGCGCCGTAGCGAATGGCCGACAGCCCCACTCTGCCGTCGAGGGTGAAGGCCGGAATATGCAGCATGTCTTCCCGGGCGATCTCCCGACGGCCGCCCTTGCGCGGCCGGAAGAAGTAGCGCAGCCGACCATCGTCGTCCGTCTCCAGATCAACTCGCGCCGGTATCAGAAAGTCCAGCGCGATCACTCTTCCCGCAGCGCGATGAATTTCGCAGTAGGCATTGCCCCATAGCAGCATCGAGGCCACAACCGCCTGCCAGAAATGGAAGGCCGCCATGTCCTCGTTGGGGCTGTTGTGCACCACGTCGTAGAGGGGAAAGTCCCGCGCTGTCTCGCGCCCACCATCTGGAAGGCGCCGATAGATGCTGAGCGGCAGGCCAGCAACCGAGGTTGAGATGATGCGCACGCACGCCCACACCGCGGATAAGCGCATGGCCTTGTCCACCGTAACCGATTTACCGCTGCTCGATTGGGCGCCAAGAAAAGCGTTCCAGAATCCGCCATCGGATAGTCGAATCGTCTTGCCGAGCCAACTGCTCATGCTGGCCGAAGGCTTGGCAACGGCAGCGCCCAGCGCCTGGGAGAGGGATTTACTCACTGCTCAACCCCCGCCGAATGAATGCTGCAATGCTGAACATGCTGATCGAGCCTGCCAGCAACGCCCAGCCGGTACCGGCCAACATCCAGACACCAGCGCAGGCCAGGCCGAACGCAACCAGCGCGCAGATGATGAAGTAGTGAAATGCGTTCATGCGATCAATGGGTCTCGAATGCCGGCCATGAAGTTTTCCATGCCGCCCTGCCCTTCGGGATTGAGGGCCATCAGCGTCACGGCGTTGAACAGCGCCATCAGCGGGTCGATCTTTGCCGAGCCGCTTGCCTGCTTGGTGATCAGTATCGAGTTGCCCCGGGGTTCGACTTTGGCGTTGCCGCAGCACCAAGCCATCATTGGCTGCCCACCATGGAGCAACGTGCCTTCTGCCAACTTGCGCTCAGCCGTTTTGATCGCCCCGCCCAGTCTCCAGCCCTGAGAAATGCCGTCGATTTTTCCCCGTGGGATGCCGACTGCCTCCAGCGCATCGAGGATCGCGCCGACGCCGGCCGGGTCCAAGCCGACCTTATCCAGCAGGCCGGCCTGCTCCACCTGAGCCACCAGTTGAGCGACCTCTTCGATGTCATCGCCGATACGCTCAACCAGTGTCAGGTGACCATCCTTGGCAAAGTCTCTAATCCGCGGGGCTTCGGCCTTGCGCCGCTCGAGCACTGAGGGATGCGCCCAGGCATGGGTCCAGGTCAGCCACCGCCGAGTTCCGCGTTCGCGGCCTACGGCAGCCAGGCCCAGCAAGTCATCCAACCCGCCGCCGTCAATACCGATATCGATCACCTCGCAGCAATCAATCAGATCCTCCAGCGTGCGGCACAGCTCGGAAGCTTGAACCTCCCAGAAATCAGCGCCCGCCCAACGATCCGAGAGCAGCGCCAGGCCAATCTCAACGTTAAGGTGCTTGGCCAGGAAGCCGCGGAACGACTCCTCACCGTCCAGTTGAGCCTGGGCATACCCCCGCTCGATGAACGGCTCATCGACCGACAGTCCTAGATTCGGGTTGGTGATATAGGCGTTGGAGAAGTCCCGGTGTGCACCCGCATCGAGCATGGCTTTCGGAAACTCGTACAACACCGGCAGGAACGACTTATCGACGATTTCACCATTCCGCACCTTGCGGGCGTACATCAGCTTCTGCCGGAACACGCCGGCCGGGGGTGCGTCGGACTGGGTGGTAGCCCAAATGATGAAGCCCTCGGGGCGTGATGCCAGTCCACCGGTTGCCTCGCGCAGCATCGCTTCGGCGTTCGCGCGCTTGCCGAACACCCATAGTTCATCGACGAACACGCCGATGGCCTTCTTGCCTGAAACCGTCTCACTGTCAGCCGCCACGACCTTGAGCGTTGCATTGGTCTGCCGGTGGGTCACGGTGCGCAGATGGTCCTGCACCTTGAGCAAGGCGTCGAGCTCCTCGTCCGCCCGCACCATGTCACGGATCGGGATGTAGGAGTTGTCAGCGATCTCCTTGGTCGGCGCCAGGATGATGAATTCACCCGAAGGCCGCCAGTTGAGGATCAATGCAGTGAGCATGATCCCGGCGGCGATCGTAGATTTGCCATTCTTTTTGCTGATCAGCAGCATAAACTCGCTGACCAGGCGCCGGCCGTCGTCGGGATCGTAGGCCCCGAATATGGCCGCGACGAACTGGTTAACCCAGTCCCGTACCGTCTCGCACATCAGCGGGCTGCCGGTGGCATCGACCATCCGGAGCGCGCCGAACACGTCGAGGGCTTCCTCGGCCTCGGACGGGAACAACGGCTTGAAGGGGATCAGGCTCTGGCGCGCAACAATGCGCTGCTCCCAGTCGGGGCATGCAGTTGTCCACTCCATTATTTAACCGACCTGAGCGGCCCGCGCCGGGCACCAAACTTACCGCTGGCTGCCTCTGCGGCCTTCTCTTTGGCCTGGTCCTTCTTGCCACTTTCCCCTTTGCGGGGATGCACGAAGGGCATCAGAGCCTTGGCTGCATCAACACGCAGTTTCTGCTCAGCCCCCAGATCGTTCATTACCGACAGCAGGAAGTCCTTCGGGTCGCGGTGAAGCAACGCCTGCATTAGGTCGAAGCTGGGAGGCTCAGGCTCGGCTTGGTCATCAGCGGATGGCGCCGGCTCAGGCGATTGTTCGGCCTGCTCGGAGTGCTTCGAGACGGAACCAGTTTTAACACCTGCTTTAACACCGCCTTTAACATCTGGAGGCATCAGGCCCAAGGCGCGAAGCTTGGCCAGCTCAGCCGCCACGTCCTTGTCTTTTACCAGCCGAGACCCCGCCGCAGACGCGGTCTTCTCCGAATAACCAGCTGCCACAGCTGCGTCCCGATTGGACGCACCTTCCCTCAGCGCTGCGATGAATGCGCGCTTGCGGGATGTTAAAGCCATTTAACAAAAATCCTGTGGGGGAAAAAAATCTGTGCGTGGGGTCGAGGGCGGTCTAGTTAAGTCAGAACGCCAAGCTTTAACACCCCCTACCCTATGTGGCACGTTACTGCCACCAGAGACCCGATCTCGGCGCTTGTGACGATGATCCGATGACTCCTCAGCGTGCCAGGCCAGCAGTTTCCTCGGCCTGCTTCACCGAGTCGTGACACGGCTTGCAGAGCGGCTGCCAATTGGTTTGATTCCAGAACAGATCCTGATCGCCACGGTGCGGGATGATGTGGTCAACCACGCTGGCCGCGGCAGTCAGTCCGCGCCGTGCGCAGTACGCGCACAGCGGGTTGTCGAACAAGTAGCGCTCTCGCGCCTTCTGCCACTTATAACCGTAGCCACGCTGAGTGCTGGTCTTGTCGCCTCGCCAACTGCCTGGAGTGATGGTCTTGAGGCGAGAGCCTGAGCCTTCCTTAACCCGAGAGCCGAGCGTCTTAAGCCGAACCATCAGCCCCCAACCTTCCGGCTCATGAACCGGTCGGAGTATTCGCGCAGCTTCTCCACTCCTATGAAGCCGACCATGCAGCCGGCGAACACCGCCAGGTTGGTGGGCAGCGCGAAGTACTCGAGTACCGGCATCAGGCTTGTACCGATCAAACCACAGAGGATCCCTTCGAGGATGACCTTGCGGCGGCCGCCACCACCGTAGATAACGCGGCACATCGCAACAGCTGCGGCTGTGCCACCGGTGTACAGCTGCGGCTGGTGGGCGATCGCCCAGGCAATCACTGCGGCCCACAGGCCGGGGTCCTTCTCGGGCATGTCAGGCATCTCGATTCCTCCCGTTACGGGGAGCAGAAATAAAAAAGCCCCGGCGAGTGCCGAGGCTGTTTGCATTGAACTGCGGACTACTGATCGATCGCCTACAAGAACTACTGGCGCTCGAATGTAAACAGATAATCCTTTTCGTCGACCTGGGCATTCACCACCAAGTGGGGTAGATCCTGACGAAGACCAATCTTGGCTCCCTCGCAGACAAGTCGGGAGTGCTCTAGCGACTCGCCACCACGATTGACCCGTCGCTCCAACGGCTCTATCACTGAAGGATCACCGAAATGGCGGTCAGCTTGATCAGTAAGATCGTGGATAATTTTCCCTATTTGACTCTTTGTATCTTGGTCAATCACAACTAATCCCTCCGTAGAAAAGCGGGAATAGTTTCATAAATCACAGAAAGCAAAAAGCCCATCTCTAAAGATGGGCTTTGCACGCGGAAAAACCGCAAAGTAACGAAAACTTACAGGTAGGGACCGGGGATGTCAACAATCCAAAAGCGACATTTGTACTGCGCGGCTTAATCCAAGTCCTTCGAATTGCCTTGATCGGCATGTTCTTGGCGTTTCTTCTCGAGGTCGAGTCGCATCAACTCTAGCTCCAACCTGCTTTTCTCAAGGTCAACATCGCCACTTTTCCCATCTCGGCGTTCCTTGCGCCAGGCAATACCAGTTGTAATCAAGATTCCCGCCAACGATGCGATAGAAGAAAAAAGTGTTACACCAGTGACGAAATCTTTCGAATTCAAGAACCAAGATTGACCAGCACTAGGGTCAGGGCGAGACTCGGGGGCTGTAAATTCCGCCAGTTGTAAATCTTTTGCCAGCAGAATTACGAGGGAAATTATGAGTATCTTGGCAAACCAGCTTCGGTACGTTTTTAGCACGACAATGGAAGCGCTCATGTGACCTACCTTAAGCAACAACAGAACAAACGAGTTGATCTGTTGTTAGTCAGCTTTGTCGATCCAATCATCCAGAATTTGGCGGTGCAGCCTCCCGTACTATAGCTAGGACACGGTCAAGCTGCTTGACGATGATGCTCTAATGCCCCATCAATCCAAGCAGTCCCAGCTTTCCAGAGCTGACGTGTCTTCTCTTCGCCGAAGCCCAGCTTCTTCCCCACCTGCATAAGTGATGTATCCCGGGAGGTGTAGTACTTCATAATCACCTTGCCGCACTCTGGGTATCGCTTGAGAAGTCGCCCCACAAGGCGATCAACCATCAGTGCATCATCGTCAGTAATCATGGGGTCTAGCAATACATTCTCCCGCGAAGCGCAGCAAGACACCCCGGAACCCAGCACCACCCAGCGCCCCCAATGCTCCAGCAGATATTCAGCCGTTTTTTCTACATTGCTCATGCCCTTCCCCTCAATCCCCTGTGAAATTTGTGCCACCGCCGCCCAGCCGGTTGCCTTCCTGATACAGCGCCTCCGGCCCTACGGCCCGAGGGTGCTTCAATTCGTTGATGTGTCGCTGCGCAGCCTGCAAGCGCAGGCTCAATTGCGTGACCAGCTCCTCAACTGGCAGAGCATCGCCAGTCCCTGCGGCCACCCAACCCGAGGCGTTGCACTGCACGCATGCCATCTGGTGGAACACGCCCTGGATAACAGCTTTACCTTTACAGGCCGGGCACTGAGCCAGCTCGATCACTTCCTTCTTGAAGGCTGGACCGTGCTTCTTCATCAATCGACCACCTTCAGCCCCTGGGTCCGCAGCGACTTTTCGGCCACCTCTCGCGCCCAATCCCCATCCGTGTCGCCCATCTGGACAGGAAACGGATTAGTGATGCGCAGAGTTTCGCGAGAGGCCTGCCAAGCTTCCCAGCGCGCGACATATCGGGCAGCGCGCTCACCGGAGCAGCAGCCGGAACAGTCCAGAATGTAATCGCCCGCCGGGCCAACCTCTGGCTCCCAGCGCATACCGCTCGGGACTGGATAGCGCTCCTCGAATTGGGCGCGGATTTTGTCGCTGTTCTTCATTTCGAATCCTCGCTAATTACAAATGCGCTAAGGTCGCTCAACGCCTTGCCAGCTACGGGCTGTGGCGAACTCTGCGGAATTTCAAATAAGGCCTCTGTAAGGCGGTGAATGGCCTTGAAACCGATCTGATCCAGCCAGCCATGCCACTTCTCCAGGGCCAACTTGCGCTGCTGCATGGCCTGGGTGTGGATGTAGGTGCTGGCAATCTTGCCGAGCGTGTGGTTCAGCAGCATCTCGCCGATGTGACCGTCGATGCCGAGATCAGTCCAGGTGCTGCGGGATACCTTGCGCAGGTCGTGACTGGTCCACTCGCCCTGCCCCAGCCGGGTGAACACGGCACTGGCCTGGGTCTCGCTCAACGAGAAGCCGCGACGGTTCGGGAACAGGTAGGCGCCCACGTACCCTTGGGCTTGTTGGATAGCCCGGTACCGGACCAGCAGCGCCTTGAGCTGGTCGGTCAGTGGCAGGCGGTGCTCGGTACGGGTCTTGGTGTTGGCAGCCGGGATGAACCACTCGGCAGCGCACAGCGAGATCTCGCTCCAGCGCGCCATACGGGTCTCACCGATCCGGGTGCCGTGGGCCAGCATCATCAGGGCCAGCATGGCGTCACCTGGGTTCGTCTTGAAAGCCTCGGCCAATTGCTGCATCAGCTCGGGCAGTTGCACGTCACGCAGACGCGCCGCCTTCGGCAGAATCTTGGCCTTGGTGAAGTCGCTGAAGCGCATCCCGGCCATCGGGTTGCTGTCGATCAGGCCCAACTGCAGCGCCTGGCGGAAGCCGGTCAGCAGCAGCGCAAACATCTGCCGCAGGTAGGACAGTGACACCACGGCCTGACAAGGCCACATCAGGCGCTTGTCCAGCGAGTCGGCATTCACCTCGGCCAAGGCCAGGTCATCCAGGCGTGGCTTCAGGTGCTGGGCGATAGCGGAACGGGCGCCGGCCTTGCGCTTGGCGGACAGCGAGCGATCGCGGGTCATTCGATCGATGTACCAATCGAGCAACTGACCCACCGTGACCATGCCCGAGGCCACCGGTGCGGTCGCTGGGCTACGCATCAGGCGCTGACGCAGCACAGGCAGTTCAGCCAACACCGCCGCCACGCCCAGCTCCGGCCAGCGCGCAATCGGTACCCAGCGCTTGCCCCGCACCAGATGCCAGGTGCCGCGATCGCGGGTGCTCCAGAAGCGCAGGTACAGCCCGGGGTGGCGCGGGTCGCGCAGGTCGCGCACCGATACGTCGGCAGCCTGACGGCGAACCTCGGCCTCGCTCAACTTCACAACCCGAGTTGCACTCATGCCGCCACCTTGGTCTGTGGCAGCAACAGATATGCGCGGATCGCCTCAACTGCGTCGATGGAGCCGCGGCACACGATGGCCAGGTAGCCCTGCCCCAGCAGCGCCTGAAGGCAAGCGTCTTGGCTGGCCGACACCGGTGCGTCGAACGGCGGCTTGGCCTTGAATTCGATGTACAGACCAAAGTACCCGCCACGGGCCATGGGCAGCACAAGGTCAGGGATGCCTGCCTTCACGCCTTGGGCCTTGAGCTTTGCGGCTACCGCCTTCACCCGGTGCCCACCATTCGGGACGTGGTAGATCAGCTTGGCGGCGGCCGGGAAGCGCAATGCAAGCTCTGCCATCAATGCGGCCTGTTCCTGCCCTTCGCGATCGATCGGCTTCTTGCGCTTCGGCTTGGCTGTGAACAGCTTGGGTTTGGCAGCTTTCAACATGCAGCAACCACCCCCTCACTGATCAGCTTGGCCTGGGTACGCATGACGCCCTCTGCGTGGTGCTGGCGGGCCTCGGCGCGACTGATAAGTTGGTTCCGGCCATCACAAGCGTCATGGCAGGCGCTGCACGCCCAAGCGCCCTGCAGGTCATTGGGTTTCATGCCAACGCCGCAGGTGCCGGACATCCGGTAATGGGCCAGCACGGTGGTTTCGGGATTGCCGTTGCAAACGCCAGGGATACGCACCTGGCATTCCCGACCGCGCGCGGCTTTGGTCAATTTGGATTGCTTCATGAGCGGTCGTCCTTGTGGAGATCAACAACGATCCAGGTGGATGGCCATAGTTTGCTGCCATGGGCCCGGGCAACCTGCTCGTCTCGGTAGATGGCAACGGGCGGCTCAGGCTTGTCAGAAAGGCCGAATAAGTGGCTGCGGCAATACAGCGCAAAGCGGAACTCTGCTGGATCCGGTGCGAGCAGCATTGGGTCGGTCATGCTCGAGCGCCTCGAGCTGAGCGGAGCGCCTCAAGGGCGGCGCGACCAACTGCCATCGAACGCGGGGCGACTGGGGCAGCGAGTTCGGCAACCGGCACTGGACCCAGCCTTTCGCCCTTCCAAATCTTCCGGCACTGCACCAGGTAGTGCTTCTCGAAACAGCTCATCCCGAGCTCCCGCGACATCAGCGGCAGGCTGTGGAAACCAGCGGCAGCGGTGGCGTGATAGACAGCTGGGTGCATCCACTTCGCTGAATCGCGCATCGCTGGATGACAATTGCGCAGGCCTTGGGCGTAGGCCTTCTCGGTGCTGGGCAAGCCCAGGCCTTCCGGAGCAAAGCACCAGCTCACGAAGACGCCCGGCGCCGGAACGAACGCGGACTTGCTCGCGCTCAGTACTCGCATGCCATGGTCGATCTGCTCCAGGCGGGTGATACCTGAGCGCATGAATTCGCCGAGCCATTCCAGCTTGGCCGCATCCATCACAGCAGGGGTTGGCCAGGACTGCCGCCAAGCGCCGCAGGCACCGCGCAACCGGAGAAACAGGTCTTCGATCACTTGGCGGGTGGCCGGATCAATCGGCATCGCACCAGGCTCTGCCGGGGGCTGGTAGGTTGGATCGGTCCGGCGATTAGCCAGCAGCTGTCGAACGTTGGTTGCGGTCATACTCGAACTCCCTTTTCGGTCCAGTCGGTACCGGCTTCACCCTGCTCCGCTCCGCCTTTGGCTTTCTCGCTCTTGAGCCACTTAGCCAGCCGGAAGCACCAACCGCCGTTGCTATCGAACACCCGCGGCTTGGCGACGTAGTAACCCAGGAAGCTCTTGAGCGTTTCCTCGGTGAGCACATCCAAGGTCAGTCCGGCCAAGGTCAGTTGGGCTGTCACGGTTTTGGTCGGGGGATTCCACTCGGCGAACATTGCGAAGCGCTGCAAGTCACCCTGCGATTCCAGCGCTTGGCGATCCTGCTCGGCGATCACGTCCGACAGATCGCGCGGCTGCTGCTCTTCGGTTCCTTGATGGTTCAGTGACGGATTGGGTGCAGCTGCTGCACCCCGTTCTGCGTTTTCCTGCACCCCGTTCTGCTGTGAGCTGCACCCCGTGCGGTTATCTGCACCCCGTTCTTTGCGGGGTGCAGCATTTGCACCCCGTTTCAGCTGGAGGTCATAAACCACTGGGCGCCGGTCACGGCGGTCGATATAGGCGGCAGCAATTGCCTGATTGCCTTCAGCGATCCACCCTGCCTTCTCCAGCTCATCCAGTTTCAAGCGCACAGTGCGTTCGGACAGGCCGGTGTCTTCCGACAAGGTTCCTGCCGAAGGAAATGCGCCTCGGCCATCGCTGCCGGCGTAGTTGGCCAGGCACAAAAGGACATGGCGTGCAGCGGGGTTATCCAGGGCGGCCTTGGGTATGGCCAAAGCCCAGGTCATAGCTTGAACACTCACATCGAGCCCTCAGCTTGCAGTTCTGCCAAACGGCTCAGGCCTTTCGGCGTCACCAGTACGTCAAACGCGGCACGGTCCAAGCCGGTTTCCGGGTCTGGCTTTAGGTCGGTAACTTTGTGTTTCATCAGGCCGGCAGTAATGCGTGGTTGATAAGCGATCCAGCGGCGGGAGCCTTTGCGGCGGTAGATCCAGCGGTGCTGCTCAAGCCAATCGAACAGTTTCGAGGGCTGAAGCTGCAGGTGCTTGGCGGCATCGGTGATGCAGATCGCCCCACTAGCAGCGGCCAAGCGTTTGATCGCGGCGATCTTCGGGGCCTGGCGCTCAATTACTTGCTGTAGTTGCTGGTTCTTCTCGACCTGCTCAGCAGCCAAACGAAGGGCGTCGGCGAAGTTGGTCGGCACCTGGAGGTGAGCAACCACCCTGCCCTCTAGCTCCTGCCAGCGATCGATCACCCGGGCGCGGTGCTCATCGCTGTACCCCGCGACCACAAGGTGTGTGTCGCGCTCGATCAGGTCATAAACTTCAACTGGGCGACCACCAGTAGCCTCGCGGTGAGTTTTACGAGGAGATCGTAAAAGCCCTTTTTCGAAAAGCCGATCAATAGTGGCGACAACGTCGTTGTGGCGAGCCTCCACCAAGTCGGCGATCTCGCGCGACGACATGACCTGACGCGTCAGATTTGAACCATTGGCAAAACCTGACGCGGGAGGATGGGTGTTGCCGGTATCGAGTGCGGGATGCATAATCCACCTCGTTGAGTGTTTTGAAGAAGCCGGTCTAGCCACCGGCTTTTTTGTGCCTGCGATTTGGGTACTGGATGAATCAACAGATCCTTGGAGCGACTACTGGTGCAAGGCTAGGGCACGCATAATTGTTCTCGTCAGGTGCCAGCACGGTGTAGAACCGGTCGACTCGGGAACGGACGAACTTCCTCGCCGGACATGGTCCCGTCGTCGTTTTCGATTACAAAAATGACTCGGCCCGTTTTCATAGCCTTGGCGATTGCGGGGGCGCTCACATCGAGCCCCTTAGCCACAGCGGTCTGACCAATTCGCTCAACGAGCTCGGGCAGCAGTGTTTTATTCATGGCATTGCCTCGATATTGAATGGCCTCAATATTAACCGCCGGTTACCACTTGATCAATACCGGCGGTTGAGGCGAATAAATTAACCTCCGGTTAAATTTCGCGCATGACGAAAAAGAAAGATCTCTCCCCAGACCTCAAGGCCGAATGCGAAGCAGCAAAGAAGCTGTTCATGCAGAAGAAGAACGCCCTTGGGCTTACGCAGGCGAAGGTTGCCGAAGCTGCTGATATTTCTCCGGCCGGCGTAGCCATGTATCTGAATGGCACCAATCCGCTGAACGCCAAATTTGCTGCGGTTCTGTCTCGGCTGCTTGAAGAGCCGGTAGAGCGATTCAGTCCACGGCTTGCTTCAGAGATAGCGCAGATGCGAGGCGCTCCAGCCAAAGGCCAGACGGCGTCAACTGGCGCCGCCGAGAAAGTCCTGGAGATGCTTCGCAAGCATGGCGGCAAATCTCTGGATGCCGCCGCGCAGGACAAGATTGCGAAAGCCGTGGCGGACAGCCTGGCCGAGTCCTCAATACCAACCCCAGCGGGAGAGCATATGCCGGCCGCGGGAGCGCCATGCCCTGGCGATATCTCAATCCCTCAGTACGACATCCGCGCCGCGATGGGACACGGTCAGGTACCTGCCGAATACAACGAGGTAATTCGCAATGTCGTGATCAGCGAGGAGCTGCTGCGCGACAAGGGTGTGACCTACACCACAGCTCAGGCCTTAGCGATCATCACTGGATGGGGTCAGAGTATGGAAGGCACGATCAACGACAAAGACCCTGTGATTGTCGATCGGGGCGTCAATGACTATGCAGGTGAAGGGGTGTATGTACTGAGCTGGCATGGTGACCTGCTGATCAAGCGCCTGCAGCGGAAAGATGAAGATCACGTCTGGCTGATCTCGGACAACCCTAAAAACAAAGACCTTGAAGCCAGAATCGACGATGTGACGATTCACGCCAAGGTGCTACTGGTCTGGAATGCACGAAAGGTATGACGGCTACGCTGGGCAAACCTTGGCTAATAGGATGAGCGATGGATACTAGTACAGAATTAGAATTGCGCTGGAGGATAAGCAAGCTTGAACGCTTAGCCATCATTAACCTTGAGACCGTTATGCGCCTTTGGAGTGGCCTAGCGGCAATTCCAAACTTGCCTGAAGCGGTGCGGGAGGACGCGGAAAGAGCGTCTCAATCTATTGATGAGCAGATCAAGGCCCTGCAAGAGCTTTTAAATTTGGCGAAAAATGATGAGTCAAGGTAATTTTTCCGACAGCGGATTGCCGGATACTTGGGCAAAAAATCTTGAGCGCCTCAAGTCCCTGAGCGTGCAACCGGCGCCAAGTGACAAGCAAGCGGCTATGGTCGATACTGATCGCATGACTGACATTACCCGCGAAGAACTCAACGCCAAGCTCGAGACCATTGAAGTCAAAATGGATGCTCGTGTAGAAGCTGTTGTGTCAAAAATCGATACGTTCTTGGCCGTTCAGGCCGAAAGAGATCAGCGCTTTAATGAGCGTCTGAATTCGTCGATAGCGCTGTCTGACGAATGGAACCAAAAATTCCGAATGCTTGCTGAGCAGTCAGTACAAGCTGCTGCCAGCGCTGACGCATCTGCAAAAGAAGCCGCGACGCTGAAAACCCATTTCTGGGCCAGTGTTATTGCGCAGCTCCTTGCGGTCGGGGCCATTGTAGTTGGCGCCTATTTTGCCAATCAGGCTAATGTGTTGTCTGCCGTTTCAACTACGGTATCTGTATTCCAGGCAGGTAAAGATCAAGTGAAAAGCCCAGAAACACAGGCACCTGAGAAGTAACAGCTCACTGAGTGCATCTAGCCCGCTCTGCGGGCTTTTTTATGCTCATCAAAAAGGTGCCTCCTCCTCTTCCCGCTCAACCAGGTAGACGTCCTCTCCCCTATCGATCACCCGATCGTCATCTGTCGGCGCATCCCATTTTAGGAAAACTGAGCCGTCATCGCAGAAGGTCATGTCCAGGCCGTCAGTTTCCGATAGCAGTTCCATAATCGCATCCCAATCCTGATCGCTATCCGTGTCCATGCGGTGGATCAGCACCCTCCTATCTAGTTGCGCCAGAGGTGAATTGATCATCGCCGAAACGCGCAACCCTAGCCTTTCCAGGCTTGTTAGCTCCTCTCTCTCAAATGGTGCCATGACTTTTTGTGCCGCTCCCATTTCCTACCCCCATAGCTGTATATCCGTACAGTATTCGTGAGCTTAGCCGAATCAATCGGAAAAATAATTAACCGCCGGTATTGACGCAAAGATTACCGCCGGTTAACTTTACTCCATCGCCGGATCATCACCGGCCAGAAACAAAGGCAGCGATGGACGGGCCTCAACTGTTCAGAGGGTTGGCAACTGACCCAGGCGTGCAGCGTAAAGCGCGAAATCAGTTATCCGGCGGACGAGGGTCGCGGTCGGAGAGAAAGAAACACCAGATTTCACTGGCTGGCCTTGGCGACAGGGCCAGACGGGAAATCAACAGGAGCAGCAGCCATGCAATGCGAATGCTACAGCCGAGTGAAGAACCTGATTGAGGAAAAGATTCGAGAGCAAATGCCTCAAGGCTCGCAGGGCCTGGAATTCGACTTCCCGTCGATCCGCATCGGCCTCACCGATAAAGGCCTGGTCACCATGCCCGTCTTCGATATCAAGGGTGAATATCAAGCACCGAAGAAGGCAGGCGGTTTCAAGAAGGTGAAGATCGACACCTACATAGCTTCCACCTACTGCCCATTCTGCGGCGTGAAGTGCAAAGCGGATGAACCGAAAGTCACAGATGAATCAACCAGCGCCACGTCAGCCTGACGCTAACTGCCCGAGCGCCTGGCTCCCCATCGCCAGGCTGCATCGGTCGTGACGTTCGCCCTCCCCTGGTCCGGGATGTTCATGGCTTGCGAGCGTTACGACCAATGCAGCCCACCGAGGACACCTCATGGAAACGATTACCAGCGGCACATGGAAGGGCCATCTTGGGTGTGGCCTTGCTCCGCGAGAACTGGAATGTGTTCTGGCAACAGCCCAGGGCATGACCGGGAAAGAGATAGCCCGACTCATAAACATTGCGCCCAGCACCGTGAAGAAGCGGCTGGAGGCAGCGATGTTCAAGCTTGGCGTTCATCGTCGTGCTGCCTTGGTGGCTGAAGCCATGAAGCGCCAGATCATCAGCCCGATGTGTTTCGTACTCGTCGGGCTGATGGCGATGCACGCCGTCAGTGGCGATGCCGACCCGATGCGGCGCGATCGCCGCGTACCTGAGCGACGTATTGCCCAGGTTCGAATCATCCGCAAGGCCGAATCGTTCGACCTGCACGCCTGACACCTACCTCAAGGAGCTCTACATGCATCCAGCCATGCAGCAGCGCGTGGACGGCTTGGCCGCCCTGCGCGAACGATCCGTCCTGGTCACCGCCGACTTCTACGCCAAGATCGGACGCCCGGCACCGGCCCAACAGATTCGCTACCAGGTCGTCACTAAAGCCAAGGCCTACCACATCGTCGAACTGGCAACGGGTAAGACCAAAGGGTTTTGCTTCAGCTATCGAGCAGCGGTGAACTTCGCCCAAGCGTTGGAGGCAGCTGCAACACGCAAGCTGGTCGGGCGGCAATGATCGGCGATCCAATCCCAAGCCCGCGCGACCAGGTACTGGCTGACCTCAATGCGCGTATCGACAGTTTCTTCGCCTCCGGGCGCCAGCCTGAGCAGTTGGACGGCCCCACATTCGCGCCCCGGCCCATTCGCCCGATTGCTGCTGGCGCCATGGCCGAAGACGACGGCCCGCCGAAGCCAGGTAGCCGCACAGAGATCAATCTGGTGCGCGAGCTGGCCAAGACGCACACCTTCACCGAGGCGGTCGAGGCAAGCGGCATAAAGCGCCCCCGGCTTCTCCAGCTTTCAAAGGCACACATGATCACGTTCCTGGTCAGCAGCACCGAGCGGAGAGCGCGAGCTGTTGCGAAGAAGCAGCGCGAAGACCAGAAGGCTGAACACTGCAAGCAGATCCGGGCATTGGCCGGTACCGGCATCACCCGTAACCAGGTGGCGCAGCAGCTCGGAATTAGTTACTGCCTTTTGGCTCGTCTGATCAGTGATCACAGTATCGACTTCCCTTTGCGGGGAAAGTTGAAGTGAAGCGCATGAACCGCGTTCGGCACGGCCGACGCCAGCAATGGATCAACTTGCCGCCGAGCGGCTTGAGAGGTACCGGCAATGGCCGAGAAGAAGACGGGAGCAGCCAAGCACTCGGCGGACTACCGAGAGAGGAAGAAGGCCGATGCGCAGCGCTTTGGTATCGAGACGTTACCCGTGGAGATGGCTGCCGGAACCCGGGCGGGAATGACACGAGCCATGAAAGCCCACGGCTACACCCAGCTGCAGGAGTTACTTCAGAACCTGCACCGGTCGTTCCTGGCTGCCTCACCAGAAGAGCAAGCGCGTCGACTGCAACAACCTGACGCGCCAGCTTTTGAGATATCGCCAAAGCTAGCGCGACAGTTCGAAGATGCCAGCCGCGTCGAATTGAGGCGGAACCCTGGCGACGAACACGCCGTTCCAGATTAGTCAGGGTCGATCTCGTCCATCATTCGCTGCATAACGCGAATGCCTCGATCTCGGCAGGTCTCATAGGAAGTGCATGCTTCGTTATCGTCATGACGCCCCGTCCGACCGTCCTTAGCCTTCACCTCAATTCGGATTCCTTTGGGGACTTGGTCCGCTGAATCTTCGCTCCATTTGAACTGAAGGTAGCCCTCTTGGCCTTTCGGTCCGTGCCAGCGGACATTACGAGGTCGATCCACGGCCAGTTTCACATCTTCGCTCATGCATAGCTCCTTGTGATCCGGCTCTATGCCGGTGACTCGTAATACCCCATCCCAAACCAAATTGCCACCATGCCGCATCCACGGAGGAACACCCATGCCCATTCGCCGCGCTGTAATCCACCAGATCGACAAGAAGCCCGACGGTAGCCCTGCAATCCTGCACCTGGCCGCTGAGAACCTGCCGGAAACCCAGGCCATCGAAAACCTGCTGTACGACGTGAATGGCGCCTACAACGCCAAGGCAGGCAAGGCCTGGGGCTTCTTCCATACCGAATCAGGCGCCTATCCGCTCAGCGGCTGGCTTAGCAAACTCAACGGCGGCGACATGGAGTTCATAGACTTCACTCGTACTGCGGCTGAGCACCTGACCAAGCTGATGGAGGAGTCGAATCTGAGCGTTGGCGGGCACGTACTGTTCGCCTTGTACCAGCAGGGCATGACTGAGTACCTGACCATCGCCATTCTGCAGCAGATCGAGACGATCACAGTTGCGAATGACCTCACCGTATCAGTGTCGCGTCACCTTGACACCAGCGTCCTGCACCTCGCTGCCCGCATCAACTTAAGCGAGTGGCGCGAATGCCCATCATCGAAACAGTACATCTCGTTCATCAAAGGCAAGAATGGTCGCAAGGCATCCGATTACTTCCGCGACTTCATCGGCTGCCAGGAAGGGATCGACAGCCCAGGCGAAACGCGAACACTGCTCAAAGCATTCGCCGACTACTTGAAGGCCGAGGACTTGCCCGACGACACTGCCAGCGAGAAGAGCCACGAACTATTGTCCTATGCCCAGACGCAAAACAAGATCGGCGACCCGATCAGCATCAATGAGCTGTCCTCGCTAATGAACGAAGACAACCCCAAGACCTTCGCCGACTTCATCCGGGCAGGCGACTATGGGATCTCCGAAACTTTCGCCGCCGACAAGCGAACCCTCAACCAGTACCGCCGCTACACCGGCCGCACCGAAGGTATGTCGATCAGTTTCGAAGCGCACCTGCTGGGCAAACGAGTCGAGTTCGACAAGGATAGCGCCAGCCTGACCATCAAGAACCTTCCAACACAACTGATCGACCAGCTTCGGCACGCTGTGGCAGCCTGATTGAAGAGTGACCCATGGCGAATACAACCGCCACCACAGATTATCTATCCGCCTGGACGCGCTCTAGATCGGTTTCGAGAGAAGCAACGCGCTGTCGGAGCTCTTTCAACTCCTCTCTCAAGTCGTAGCACTCTCGAACGGTGCGGTTATGGTTCTTGTCATTCTGATGAACCCAATAAATAAAAAACGGAACGACCGCCAGCAACCAGTACATAGAGCCTCCTTTGAAGAGTCGCACTATAGCTGACCCCGCCCAGCGCCTGAACCACCCTTTACCTCAACGAATCATGCCATTCCGGCGAGGTCGGCGCCTGCACGCAAAGACCACAAACTGACCCAGAAGCACCGCATACTGTTAGGCTATTGCATCGAGACGTCAAACAGATGGCCGTGTTTCTCGATTCAGTACCGACCGCTCTGATACTGGTGACAAGTGCGGTTACTACATGGCGACCAGAGCAGCGTGAGCAGACTCGATTCCATTCAGTCTTTTCTGAACTGAAAGACGCGTGCTCTCATTCCAATTTCTTTCTGGGGTAATCATATTTACAAAAAGGGCGACATCTTCAACTGCAACCCTTGTCAGAAATAACTGCGTATGAATTGCAGAGTTAACCCCATCACTTGAAACAACTTCCGTCAAATGCTGCAGCGACTGACTCAACCCTATGGAAATCACTTCCGTCTGAAAGGGAGGAACTGAGTCCTTAAGTACGTCGATAGCTAAACGCACCCTTAAAGTAGCTTCCTTCACCGCGGCCTCCGCTCGAACAAGAGCATTTTTTCGGCTTTCGGCCTCCGCGTTTCGCCTTATTCTTGAATCACGCGATGCTATCCAGATCGCAGCAAGAATCGCTGCTATTGAACCAACCGCCTGAACCCAAGACGCCAGCCCTGGATGATGCTCAATCCAATAAGAAATGCACTCCCAGCTCATCACTACTCCTAGTTCCAGCCCCGCGTCGAGACGCACACCAATACCCCACTTCAACGAATCACGCCACCCCTAGCGAGGGCGGCGCATGCGCGCAGCACATCTCACGAAAAGGGAGAACACCATGCAAGCTTTCGGCAACATCACAGCGCACGGCACGGTCTATCTTTACCCAGATGAACTACCGCAAGACCTCGTCTGGATCGACCAGAACGGACACACCAACTACTGGTGTTCAGTCCAGGGCGGCACCAGCGGTAGTTCGAAGAACCCGCGCTCAGAGGGTCGGCAGACGCTGCCCGGCACCGCGGTATCGTTCAACTGGCTACCGGGAAGCGCCAGGCACTCAATGGCAGGCCGCGTTCGAGTCCAAACCGCTCCCTCCAGCGGCAAGGTCATCATCGGGCAGATCCATGCAGTAAACGCCCTGAACCCCTTCCTGATGGTGATCTGGTGGAATGGATATGTACGCATCGATTTCCGCGATGTGCCACTCGGCACCACTCGCACGCTACTGAAGAAGCAAATCCCGCTTGGCCAGGTGTTTGAGTACTGCGTGCAGGTCGACGAGCTTGGCAAGTTGACCGCCACGCTGGACGAACTCAGCGCCAGCGCACCAGTGAACACGAAGTGGAGCAAGTACCCGTTCTACTTCAAGGCCGGCGCCTATGTGATCGACAACAAAGGCGACGCAAGTGAGGGCGGCTGGGTGATCTACGAGTCGTTCGATGTGTTCAACGGTACTCTGTCGGCCTGAAAATTCAGTGCTGCCCGTAAGCGCCTAAGCAGTCAAGAGGTCTTTCCTGCTCGAATGAATGACCGCACCCAAAGGGACGCTACAGCTCCTGCCGCCAAAGGCCAGATGACTACAGCGAACTCGTCCGCATCAAACATGTAGCCAACGAATCGTTTTCCGTAATCGATGAATCCCACGGTAATGATCAGAGACATGATCACCAGCAGTAGGTAGCCGACAACACCAAGAGTTTTCTCAATTAAATTCTTCTGTGCCGCGTTCATTTTTCTCTCCTTGAATGAATGCCGGACACCTTCTACCCCACTTCAACGAATCACGCCACCCCGGCGAGGGCGGCGCCTGCAATGGAGATTGCCCATGACCCCCTACCAGATCACTGGTCCGGCGCAGATCGGCGTCAGTGGCGGCCGCACCAGCGGGCACATGCTCTGGAAAATCCTTGAGGCCCACGGCGGCAAGCTCCCGGCAGATGTGCACGCCTTCTTCCAGAACACCGGCAAAGAGCGCGAGGAAACACTGGTATTCATCGACGCCATGGCCAAGCACTGGGGCGTCAACATCGTCTGGATGGAATGGTGCAGGGTGTACGGCCAGCCGGACGACGCGCCTTGGTACAAGATCGTCGACTTCGAGACGGCCAGCCGCAACGGAGAGCCCTTCACCATGATGCTGGAGTACTACCAGGCATACCGGAAGGCCGAAAAGAACCTGCCGGCCGTGCTGCCGAACTTCAGCAACAACATGTGCACTGCCTACCTGAAGGTAAAGATCGGCGAGAAGCACATGCGCGCCCTGGGCTATGACGAGTGGGATTGCATCGTCGGCATCCGCTACGACGAGCCCCGCCGATACAGCCGGATGATGACAGCCAACGAACGCGGCAATGCCCGCTGGGACAGCGCCTGCCCATCCTACGTCGCCGGCGTCATCAAAGAGGACGTGGCGGCTTTCTGGGCCGCACAGCCATTCGACCTGGGCATGGATTCAGACTACGGCAACTGCGACCTGTGCTGGAAGAAGAACGAGGCCAAGCTGATCAGGACCATTCAGGAAGACCCGGCCAGGGTGATCTGGTGGTCTGGCACCGAAGAGCGGTTCGGTCAGGTGTTCCGGCGGGACCGGCCCAATTACCAGTCGCTGGCCTGGTCAGCAGACCAGCGCGCCAGGCAGACGGATTTCGATTTCGACTACCTGGCTGAAGATATCGACTGCTTCTGCGGTGATTAGGGTTTGGTGAACGCAGACTTACCCCACATGTAGAAACCACCGCAAGAACACAGAAGACCCAGCACAAAAACAGCGCCAAAAACCCAGCTGGCTAGCACAAATCTTTCATATCTTGCGGCGGCAAGCTTAAGGGGCTTCTCCATCTCTTTCATGGTTTGCTCGGTCTTTTTAGAGGCCGGCGTAGCAATATCCAACTGCTTTTTGATGAAGTCCATTTGAACGTCATCAAGCTTAGATCGGTCACCCCCGACACTGTTGATAAGCTTAATCGCTTTGTTCGTGGACTCAGCCATCTCGCGATATGACTCCCGGTACTTATCCGTTTGGTACCGCATCTCAACATAGTCAGTGTCTGCCTCAACCTTGAGAGGCCACCAGTAGTAGTAACTACCAAAAATCATTACCAAGCCCAGAATCGCGAGACATTTTGGCAGGCTGTCAGTAGGTATCGTTACCAAGCGAGAAACTCCTGTTCGGTTAAGGCGGAGCGGGATTTTGCAGTTCTGGACTAATCCAGGCAACTACATATTCCTTAAGCCTCTCAAGGAGCACATTTGTACTCCACTCAACCCTAACCCCCTCTCCCCTCTATTCACTGCCGCGATATGGCGGCCAAGGAACCTGCATGCCTGCAAAACAGCATCCGCTCGACGTGCAGAGCGTTGGCGAAGATACCTACATCGTCATGAGTAAGGGGCATCACGACCTCGATGCGTTCATGGCCGCCGCCATCAAGCAGTACCCAGGCTGGGCACTTGGTGGGCCGATCCACGTATGGATCAAGACGACGCCAGGTCGTGGTACCTACGACTGCATGTACAACATGGTGCCCGAGGGCACTCGGGGGTGCTGGCCGGCAACCTATTGCCATGAGTATGGCGAAGGCTTCGAGCGCTACAGCGGCGAGGTGCAGTCATGACCCGCCTCGCCCTCTGCCTCCTGCTGTTGGCCACTGGCGCCAGCGCAGGCGATCTCCCGTCCGGCGTCTGGTCCTTCGAGGACAAGCCTCGCGGCGTAGTCTGCTACGCCATGAACTCCCTGGGAAATAACGCAATCAGCTGCGTGAAAGTCTGGCTACCGCAAGCGGCCGGCACCGAGCGCAACCTCTCCCCGCACGAAACCGAATCTGAACCTACACCCGCACTGGCGCCTGGGCGCTGGATTGATGAGAGGTATGAGCTGTGAGCAAAGCCGCCCGGAAAGATGTCCTCGACGAAATGACCAAGGAAGACCTGGTGGAATGGATCAGGTCACAGCATTTCTTCATCAAGCCCAAGAAAAGCGATGTTCTGTACCTGCGCTGGAAGCGGCAATCGGCGGAAGTGCTGGCCGAAATGGAGAAAGAGAATCGCGCTCTCGATCACTTGGACTTCGGTGAACGCGATCGGCTGGCCAAGCAGTTCAATGAATCAACATGCCCTCATGAGCGGCTGAGGCTCATCGAGAAGATTGAGCCCTACAGTAAAGCCATGAAGGAGCACCTGAATCGTTCCGAAGCGATCAATCGCAAGCAGAAGCGAGTGGATGCCCTCTACGACCAAATCGATGTTGAGCGGCGAAAGGAGGACCGAGCGTGACCGACCTGACCGAGGTGAAGACAGCCGACCTGGCCAGCGAGGCGCTGAACTGGTCGGTGGCGATGGCCATGGGCCTGAACCCATCAGTGGTATCGGCGCAGTATGGCGTGCCTACTCGGGTGTTCATCCTGCAAGAAGGGATGTTCCCGGTACGCTACAAGCCAAGCGCTGATTGGTTGATGGGCGGTCCGCTGATTGACCGCCTCCAGGCCGAGATATTGCGATCAGGCCCAGTGGTGTACGCCAAGCTGCATGGCTTGACGGATGCTGCCGGGGCTGGCGAATCCACGCTCATCGCCGCCTGCCGCGCCATCGTTACTGCCAGGCTTGGCGAAACCGTCCAGGTGCCGAAGGAGCTGCTGCCATGATCCTCCTACCCATCGCCACCCCGTTCTACATGGCCTGGATGATCTGGAAGGGGCCGAGGCCGTGAGCTGTTACACGCTCTACGACAAAGACCGGAAGCCGCGAGGTCACATCTGCGGCGACCTCGGCCCTCACTGCTCCAGCTGCGGCGATGTGGCCGCCAACCTGTGCGACTACCCCGTCGGCGACGGCAAGACCTGTGACCGCAACCTGTGCGGCTACTGCTCGACCGAGGTAGCGCCTGACGTGCATTACTGCGCCGCGCACCATGCCGAATGGAAGGCCTTTCGCGACGCTGGTGGCGTGAAACGCGAACTCGAAAACGTCGTCCCGTTCAAGGGCGCCTAACCCCTCACCTTACAACTCAAGCCCGCCGGCACACAGCCCAGAAATGCGTCGCGGCAAGCAATGCCCCCGGTATGGCCAAGCCAAGACCGCTGTAGATGAATGCAGGCTGGTCTGTCATCAGCCCACTGAAGGCAAACCCGACACCAGTTGGTATCAGGGTGACTGCTGCATAGCCCCACGGCTTTCTAGTTTCCTTGGCCATATCGTTCCTCCTATTGAACCCCGATTAAATCACACAAGCCCGCCGATATGCGCGGGCGAGGAGAAACCATGTCTGATTTTCAGACCACAACCGAACCCGTGGCCAGGAAGCGCCATGCCTGCTGCGAGTGCCGTGGGCATATCGAGCCTGGCCAGCAATACCAACTGGTGTCTGGCTGCTGGGAAGGCTCGATGGAAAGTTTCAAGACCTGCATGCCCTGCGTTCAAGCCCGTGACTGGGCGACCACGCAGCCCGAGTGGTGCGGCGACGGCGAGCACCTCTACTATTTCGGCATGCTTGAGGAAGACCTGTCCAGCCTGGCCCCTGAGATCGAGGCCGGTGATGGTCGCCGCTTTAAGGCCTACCGCCTGCAAGTGCTGATGGGCCGTCGACGCTCAGCAGCCCGCGCACAGAAGGCCGCCTAATCCCTCCCCACCTCTGCCGCCATGCGCGGCGTGGAGACAATCATGAAAAAAGAACTGATCAAGATCAGCGTGTTTCAGCGCCGAAAATGGGGTGAGAACGGCACCCCGCTGTGCGCACAGGCCATTCGCAATTACCTGCGCGACCGCAAGCTGCCCGGCGAGCGTATCGGCAATATCTGGTACGTTGACTGGGCCGCCTATCAGCGGACCACCGGCAACGCACTGGTCGACATGGTGCTGAAAGGAGCTGCGTAATGGTTCCTCGACCAAGGAACAAGGCCAACAAAGGCCTTCCCCAGAACCTCTACTTCGATGCGCGCCGGGGCACTTACCGCTACCGGCGCCCAACGGACGGCAAGTGGTTCCAGTTCGGTAATGATCGCGGCAAGGCTATCGACGCCGCCTCGCAATTGAATACCACCTTCCTGCGCGGCGGCGACCTAGTGGCTGCTGTCCTAGGCGAAACCACGGTCACCATCGCCGAGTTCCTGGACACCTACGAGCGGGATGTGCTTCCCCCACGGGAGCTGGCAAAGGCAACGCTCGATCTTTACGCAGTCAGGTTCAAGCAAGTCAGAGCTGCCCTCGGCGAGCGGCCAGTGGACCAGATCACCGTCCGCATGGTCGCCGAGTTCTTGGAGCCACTTACTGCCCGCGCCAGCAACCAAGCCCGGGCGATCCTCATCGATGTGTTCAACCACGCCGCAGCGAAGGGCTTGTGCCCGGACAACCCAGCAGCCAGCACCATCCCCAAAATCGAGAAGAAACAGCGTAAGCGGCACACCGTCGAAGGCCTCAAGGCCATCCGCGAGAAGTCCCCGCGCTGGCTACAGAACGCGATCGACTTGGCACTGATAACCGCACAGCGCCGCGGCGACATCCTCAACATGAAGTTCGAAGACGCGCGAGAGGGGTTCTTGTACGTGGTCCAGAGCAAGACCGAGAAGGCATCGGACGCGGGTTGGCTGAAAATCAAGATCACCGACCAACTGGGCGAAGTGCTGACCAGGTGCCGGGACGACATCCTGTCGCCGTATCTGGTACACCGCCGGCCGGAAAGAAAGAAGAAACGCGAAGGAAAGGATCACTGGACGAAGGTGGACGAGAGGTTTCTCACCCGTGCCTTCAAGGATGCGAGGGATGCCGCCGGCTGCTACAACGACCTCAAAGAGGAAGAGATGCCGGGGTTTCATGAAGTGCGCGCCCTATCGCTTCACCTGTACAAACGAGCAGGCAAAGACGGGCAGAAGATCGCCGGGCATGCTACCGAAGGCATGACCAGGAACTACCAGAAAGGGCACGAAGATGTGGTGTGGTCCGAGGTCGAAGCTGACCTGGATATCGGCGATTTCGCCGGGTAGTTTTGCGCGAGTTTTGCGCATGTTTTGCGCGGACACAAAAAAGCCGGTTTAGATAACCGGCTTAAGTGCCTGATTTTACTCAGTAAATAATGGTCGGGACGGAGTGATTCGAACACTCGACCCCTTGCACCCCATGCAAGTGCGCTACCGGGCTGCGCTACGCCCCGACTGGGCTTGAAGCAGTTCCCCTAGTTGCTGAGAACGTTGAAGAATGTACCCTAACCTTTTGAATTATGGAAGCATTTTTTCCACAATCCTCGGCCCGATTCAGACTACTTCTTCAGCACCACCAAAACATCTTCCAGTTCGACAATCATCTGCCGAATCAGCTGCTTGTACTGGGTGGTGTCGTCCTTGGCTTCATCGCCAGAGAGGCGCAAGCGCGCCCCGCCGATGGTGAAGCCCTGGTCGTACAGCAGCGCGCGGATCTGGCGGATCATCAGCACATCCTGGCGCTGATAGTACCGTCGATTGCCGCGGCGCTTCACCGGGTTGAGTTGCGGGAACTCCTGCTCCCAGTAGCGGAGCACGTGCGGTTTAACCGCACAAAGCTCGCTTACTTCACCAATGGTGAAGTAGCGTTTGCCTGGAATCGGCGGAAGCTCGTCGTTATGACTTGGTTCCAGCATAGGCCTCAACTCGGGCTTTCAACTTCTGCCCTGGACGAAAGGTGACGACTCGACGCGCCGTGATCGGGATCTCTTCCCCCGTCTTGGGGTTGCGGCCCGGCCGCTGGCGCTTGTCACGCAGGTCAAAATTGCCGAATCCGGACAATTTGACCTGCTCGTTGTCTTCTAGAGCGTGCCTGATTTCCTCAAAGAACAGCTCAACCAATTCCTTGGCTTCACGCTTGTTCAGGCCCAGCTCCTCGTACAGCCGTTCGGCCATCTCAGCTTTCGTCAGAGCACCCATACGCTATTTCCTTAACGTGGTGTTCAACCTTTGTTCGAGCGAGGTGAGGATGTTTTGTGTCGCGGTATTCACCTCTTCGTCATTAAGAGTGCGCGACGGATGCTGCCAGGTCAAGCCTACGGCAAGGCTTTTTCTATCAGGATCAATACCTTTACCCTGATAAACATCAAACAGCCTGAGGTCTGTAAGCCATTCACCTGCATTGTCACGAATTACTTCAAGCACCGAGCTCGAAGCAACATCATGTCCTGCAACCAAGGCCAGGTCACGCCGTACTTCCGGGAATTTCGACAGCTCGCTGAATTTAGGTAAACGGCCATCGACCACTTCACCCAGTACCAGCTCGAAGACGAATACCGGACGATCAAGACCCAGGGTCTTGGCAAGCTCTGGGTGGATAGCGCCCAAGTAACCTACTTCATGACCATCTCGTTCAATGCGAGCAGTTTGCCCTGGGTGCAACGCAGGGTGCTTGCCAGGAACGAAACTGAATTCGGCAAGTGAGCCAGAGAAGCCCAGCACAGCTTCAACGTCGGCTTTCACATCGAAGAAGTCGATGGTGTCGCGACCGTTCGCCCAGCCTTCCGGAAGGCGGCTACCGCAAACCACACCCGCGAGCATAGGCTCCTGTTTGAGGTCACCCAACTGGCCAACGAAACGCAGGCCGCTCTCAAATAGACGCACACGATCCTGCTGACGATTGAGGTTGTGCTGCAGCGACTTGACCAGGCCAGGCCACAACGAAGCGCGCATAGCCGCCATATCGCTGGAGATTGGATTGGCCAACAGCAGTGGTTCCACACCTGGCGTGAACAGCTCGAACAGTTTCGGATCGATGAAGCTGTAGGTGATCGCCTCCTGATAGCCGCGTGCAACCAGCAAACGCCGCAAGGCTGGCAGTTCACCACGCGCTTCAGCCTTGGCTTGCGGGGCCAGGCGTGCTTGCGGATAACGAACCGGTAGACGGTTGTAGCCGTACAAACGGGCCAGCTCTTCGATCAGGTCGACTTCCAGGCTGATGTCGAAGCGGTGGCTTGGTACTTCTACCTGCCACTGCCCTTCTCCAGCGGTGGTTTCAAGGCCCAGACCGTTGAGCAGCTGCTCGACCTCAGTACTTGCCATTTCCATGCCCAGCATTTGGCTCAAGCGTTCGGCGCGCAGGGTGATCGGCGCAACTTTCGGCAAGTGCGCTTCGCTGGTGACATCGACCACAGGACCGGCTTCGCCGCCGACAATCTCCAACAGCAGCGCCGTCGCACGCTCGATGGCTTCGCGCGCCAGTTGCGAGTCGACGCCACGCTCGTAGCGGTGCGATGCATCAGTGTGCAGGCCGTATGAGCGCGCCTTACCAGCCACGGAGATCGGTTCGAAGAAAGCGCTTTCAAGGAAGATGTCACGGGTGGTGTCGGATACACCGCTGTGCTCGCCACCCATGACGCCGGCAATGGCCAGGGCGCGAGAATGATCGGCAATAACCAGGGTATCGCTACGCAGCGCCACTTCCTGACCATCGAGCAGAACGAGCTTCTCGCCCTCCTCGGCCATGCGCACACGGATGCCGCCGTTGATTTCGGCGAGATCGAAGGCGTGCATCGGCTGGCCCAATTCGAGCATCACATAGTTGGTGATGTCCACAGCAGCGTCGATGCTGCGTACGTCGGAGCGACGCAGACGCTCAACCATCCACAACGGGGTTGGGCGCGACAAGTCGACATTGCGGATAACACGGCCCAGGTAGCGTGGGCAGGCAGCAGGTGCCAGAACTTCAACCGGACGCACTTCATCATGGACGGCGGCAACGGCCGGCACGGCCAGGCGAGTGACCGGCACGTCGTACAAGGCACCTACGTCACGCGCCAGACCCGCCACCGACAGGCAGTCGCCCCGGTTAGGGGTCAAGCCGATCTCGATGCTGGCGTCGTCCAAGTCCAGGTACACGCGAATGTCTTCGCCCACCGGTGCATCAGCAGCCAGTTCCAACAGTCCGTCGTTTTCTTCGCTGATCTGCAGTTCTGCAGCCGAGCACAGCATGCCGTTGGACTCAACGCCACGCAACTTGGCCTTCTTGATTTTGAAGTCACCTGGCAGTTCGGCACCGATCATGGCAAATGGGACTTTCAAGCCAGGGCGCACGTTAGGCGCGCCACACACCACCTGGAAGGTCTCGCTGCCGCTGCTGACCTGGCAAACACGCAACTTGTCAGCGTCGGGATGTTGTTCGGTGCTCAGCACCTCACCGACGATGATGCCACTGAACTGACCGGCAGCCGGCGTTACGCTGTCGACTTCAAGGCCGGCCATCGAAAGACGAGCAACCAGCTCGTCGCGGGATACCTGCGGGTTTACCCAACCGCGCAGCCATTTTTCACTGAATTTCATCCTGCTCTCCTGAAAGATTCGTTACGGGTGCGCGACCTAGCGAAATTGCGCAAGGAACCGCAAGTCGTTGTCGAAGAACAGGCGCAAATCGTTGACGCCGTAACGCAGCATGGCCAGACGCTCGGCACCCATGCCGAAGGCGAAGCCCTGGAACTCTTCCGGATCAATGCCGGACATGCGCAGCACGTTCGGGTGAACCATGCCGCAACCCATGACTTCCAGCCAACCGGTCTGCTTGCACACGCGGCAACC
Source organism: Pseudomonas auratipiscis (assembly GCF_036324085.1). Lineage (NCBI taxonomy): Bacteria > Pseudomonadati > Pseudomonadota > Gammaproteobacteria > Pseudomonadales > Pseudomonadaceae > Pseudomonas > Pseudomonas auratipiscis. The sequence continues at coordinate 17,138 of NZ_JAZDCU010000025.1, read as the reverse complement.
TTTACCGCTGCACATTACGCACTGGATGTCGACTTCAGCCGAAGGCTCGGTGAAGGGGAAGAAGGACGGACGGAAGCGTACCGCCAGTTCCTTTTCGAAGAACACCCGCAGGAACTCTTCGATGGTGCCTTTGAGATCGGCGAAATTGATGTCGCGATCAATCAGCAGGCCTTCGACCTGGTGAAACATCGGCGAGTGGGTCAGGTCCGAGTCGCAGCGATAAACGCGACCTGGGCAAACAATGCGGATTGGCGGCTGGCTGGACTCCATGGTCCGCACCTGCACCGGCGAGGTGTGGGTACGCAGCAGCATGTTGGCATTGAAGTAGAAGGTGTCATGCATTGCCCGAGCCGGGTGGTGGCCGGGAATATTGAGCGCTTCGAAGTTGTGGTAGTCGTCTTCGACCTCAGGGCCTTCGGCAATGCCGTAGCCGATGTGGGTGAAGAACTGCTCGATGCGCTCCAGCGTGCGGGTGATTGGATGCAGACCGCCTGAGGTCTGGCCACGGCCCGGCAGGGTCACATCAATGCATTCGGCAGCCAGACGAGCGCTGAGTTCGGCCTCTTCGAAAGCAGCCTTGCGCGCGTTGAGCACCTCGGTGACGCGTTCCTTGGCGTCGTTGATCAGCGCGCCAACTTTCGGCCGCTCTTCGGCAGGCATGTTGCCCAGGGTCTTCATCACCTGAGTCAGTTCGCCTTTCTTGCCAAGGAATTGAACCCGGATCTGTTCCAGGGCATTGATGTCTTCAGCGCGTTCCACGGCCTCCAGGGCTTGGGAGACCAGCGCGTCCAGGTTTTCCATGTACAGACTCCAGATACAAAATAGGGGAAGAGCGCAGGCTCTTCCCCTATTAAGACGTTAACACCTGGCGCCGGAAATGACGCCGGGTGATTGTCGGGGTACTTAAGCCAGCGAGGCTTTAGCTTTCTCGACAATCGCAGCAAACGCCGCTTTTTCGTTCACTGCCAGATCAGCCAGAACCTTACGGTCGATTTCGATCGACGCTTTTTTCAGGCCAGCGATCAGGCGGCTGTAGGACAGACCGTTGATACGCGCACCAGCGTTGATACGAGCGATCCACAGAGCGCGGAACTGACGTTTTTTCTGACGACGGTCGCGGTAGGCGTATTGGCCTGCCTTGATGACCGCTTGCTTGGCAACACGGAATACGCGCGAGCGTGCGCCGTAGTAGCCTTTAGCCAGTTTCAGAATTTTCTTGTGACGCTTACGAGCGATGACGCCACGCTTTACACGAGCCATGAGTAACTTCCTCTATCTAGAACCAAAAATTAACGAAGGCGCAGCATGCGCTCGACTTTTGCCACGTCCGACGGGTGCAGCAAGCTGCTACCACGAAGTTGACGCTTACGCTTGGTCGACATTTTGGTCAGGATGTGGCTCTTGAAAGCGTGTTTGTGCTTGATGCCGTTAGCCGTTTTCAAGAAACGCTTGGCTGCACCGCTTTTGGTTTTCATTTTTGGCATGTTCGGATACTCCGCATTCAGTTGATAAACATAACCGCAAGGCCTGCCGTGCCCTGGTGGTTATTTCTTTTTCTTGGGGGCGATGACCATCAAAAGCTGGCGTCCTTCCATCTTCGGATGCTGTTCGACGGTTCCGTATTCGGCCAGATCAGCTTCGATCCGCTTCAACAGTTCCATACCCAGCTCCTGGTGGGCCATCTCACGACCACGGAATCTCAGAGAGATTTTGGTCTTGTCCCCATCACTAAGGAAACGTACCAGGTTGCGTAGTTTTACCTGGTAATCCCCTTCCTCCGTCCCTGGACGAAACTTGATTTCTTTGATCTGGATGACTTTCTGGTTCTTCTTCGCCGCGGCCTGTTGCTTCTTCTTTTCGAACAGGCTCTTGCCGTAATCCATGACTTTGCAGACAGGAGGTACGGCATCAGCAGAAATTTCTACCAGATCCAGCTTCGCTTCTTCAGCGATACGAAGCGCTTCACCAATCGAGACGATGCCCAACTGCTCGCCGTCAACGCCAATTAACCGAACCTCGAGTGCCGAGATATTCTCGTTGATCGGGGCCTTCGGTACAGCTCGTTTGTCTTGTCTCATATCACGCTTAATAATAATTACTCCGAATCTTGGCGACCACGCCGGGAAACCGCTTGCGCGAGCAAGTCCGCGAACTCGGCGACGGGCATTGAGCCCAGGTCAGCACCTTCACGGGTACGCACAGCGACAGTTTGCGTTTCGACTTCCCGATCCCCGATAACTAGGAGATAAGGAACCTTGAGCAAGGTATACTCGCGGATCTTAAAGCCAATTTTCTCATTTCTCAAGTCGGACTTGGCACGGAAACCGCTTTCGGCCAGAGTTTTTTCCACTTGTTGAGCAAATTCGGCTTGTTTGTCGGTGATATTCATCACCACCGCCTGAGTTGGCGCCAGCCAGGCCGGGAACGCACCTTCGTAGTGCTCGATCAGAATTCCGACGAAGCGCTCGAACGAACCGAGGATGGCACGGTGCAACATGACGGGATGCTTGCGGCCGTTATCTTCGGATACGAACTCTGCGCCCAGGCGAATCGGCAGGTTGAAGTCGAGCTGCAGGGTACCACACTGCCAGACACGACCGAGGCAATCCTTGAGCGAGAATTCAATTTTCGGGCCGTAGAACGCGCCTTCGCCCGGCTGCAGGTCATATGGCAGACCAGCGCTGTCAAGCGCGGACGCCAACGCCGCTTCGGCGCGATCCCAGAGTTCATCAGAGCCGACACGCTTTTCAGGGCGAGTGGAAAGCTTCATCACCACGTCGGTAAAGCCGAAGTCGGCGTAGACATCCATGGTCAGCTTGATGAACGCCGCAGATTCAGACTGCATCTGTTCTTCAGTGCAGAAGATGTGCGCATCGTCCTGGGTAAAGCCACGCACGCGCATGATGCCATGCAGGGCACCCGACGGCTCGTTGCGGTGGCAAGCACCGAATTCGGCCAGACGCAGGGGCAACTCGCGGTAGCTCTTCAGGCCCTGATTGAACACCTGCACGTGGCAAGGGCAGTTCATCGGCTTGATGGCGTAGTCGCGGTTTTCCGACTGAGTGGTGAACATATTGTCGGCGTAGTTGGCCCAGTGACCAGACTTCTCCCACAACGAACGGTCGACAACCTGCGGGGTCTTGATCTCGAGGTAGCCGTTGTCGCGTTGCACCTTGCGCATGTACTGCTCGAGCACCTGGTACAGCGTCCAACCGTTAGGGTGCCAGAACACCATGCCCGGCGCTTCTTCCTGAAGGTGGAACAGCCCCAGGCGCTTGCCGATTTTACGGTGATCGCGTTTTTCCGCTTCTTCGATGCGCTGAATGTAGGCAGCCAGCTGCTTTTTGTCGGCCCAGGCAGTGCCATAGACGCGCTGCAACTGCTCGTTCTTGGCATCGCCGCGCCAGTAGGCACCGGACAGCTTGGTCAGCTTGAACGACTTGAGGAAGCGGGTGTTCGGCACGTGCGGACCGCGGCACATGTCGACATATTCTTCGTGGTAGTACAGGCCCATGGCCTGTTCATCCGGCATGTCTTCGACCAGGCGCAGTTTGTAGTCCTCACCGCGAGCCTTGAAGACCTCGATTACCTCGGCGCGCGGGGTAACTTTTTTGATGACATCGTAGTCGGTGTCGATCAGCTGCTGCATACGCTGCTCGATGGCAGCCATGTCTTCAGGCGTGAAAGGACGTTCGTAGGCGATGTCGTAGTAGAAGCCTTCGTCGATGACCGGACCGATAACCATTTTGGCGGTCGGGTACAACTGCTTGACTGCGTGGCCAACCAGGTGGGCGCACGAGTGACGGATAATCTCCAGCCCCTCTTCGTCCTTGGGTGTAATGATTTGCAGCTTGGCGTCGTGTTCGATCAGATCACTGGCATCTACCAGCTTGCCGTCGACCTTGCCGGCTACGGTGGCCTTGGCCAAGCCTGCACCAATGGATGCGGCGACTTCGGCTACGGACACGGCCTTGTCGAACGAACGTTGACTGCCATCGGGAAGAGTAATGATGGGCATGGCGCCTCCTCTCCTAGTGGTGACCCCTACCAAAGGTCACGTGGGTTGGGATGAGCCAGTACAAGATCCGCCCCTGTCTTTGCACAAGCAAAGCCTGCCTCACAGTGGCAGAAGCCCGAAAGCCTGTCAGGGAACGAACCAGAGTGACTGGAATAAAAAGAGAATTGCAAGCCACAAGCCGTAGGTAAAAGCTGGCGGCAATTTCAAGCTAGGCATGCTAGCACAAAGCTTAGCGGCGACTGAGGGGAACTTGAGGGGAAATTTTCCGCTCAGAGTTTCTGAAGCGACCTACTCTTGTGAAACTAGACCCCAAGGAGTGTTTGGCTATGCGACTTCCGTCTTTTCTGGCCCTGGCGGCTGCTTCTGCCCTGTTACTGCCGATGGGCGCCAATGCCGGCCAGCTACCTGCCGATTACCAGGCATCCTGTGTGGCTCAGGCACAGAAGCAAGGCCTGACCCAGGACAAAGCCCAAATGCACTGCAAATGCGCCGGAGACGTGCTCGAAAAAAACCTTAGCGATGAAGAGATCAAGGACCTCGACACCCTGCAGGATGGCGTAGATGCAAGCGTAATGAAGCGCGCGCAAGAAAAAGTCGCAGCGGTCTGCGGCCCGAAAAAATAGGCCTTTGGCCGGATAATCCATCGCTAAATTGCTCCAGATCAGCAATCTGCGAAGGTAAAAGGGGCTACAAGCCCATATTTATACTATGATGGTCGCGTGCACCCTGTTGGCCTCGGCAACACCGCACTACCGAAAATCATGTTTCCTGGAGATACACCCATGTCTAATCGCCAAACCGGCACCGTAAAATGGTTCAACGATGAGAAAGGCTTCGGCTTCATCACTCCACAAGGTGGCGGCGACGACCTGTTCGTTCACTTCAAGGCTATCGAATCTGACGGTTTCAAAAGCCTGAAAGAAGGCCAGACCGTTTCCTTCGTTGCCGAAAAAGGCCAGAAGGGCATGCAGGCTGCACAAGTTCGTCCAGAGTAAGCTCTGACCGAATAAAAAAACCCGTCCACGTGACGGGTTTTTTTGTGCCTGCGGGAAACCGAAATCAGCCGCAGTTAACGCTGATAACCACACCCTGGGCATTGGTGTGCAAATTCAGGCGCTCGGAGCGGTAGTCCATGGTCATGACATCATTCGGGCCAAGCGCATGTGCCATTTGCGATCCGCTGGCCTTGCGCGCTTGCTCGACCAAAGCTGGCGTTGCTTGCTTGCCGACGGCGAATTCGGCGCCGCTTGCCTGACAGCGGCCGTCGTTGTTCGCCACCGCAGCCTCCGGGGTCTTGGACGACGAACCGCCAGTACTGCAACCGGCCAATACGGCAACTGCTACCAGGCTCATCAGTGATGCACGGAACATGAATCCTCCTTAAAAAACGGAATGCTGCTGCCTCTGTGACAGCCTCGCTGATTTTTCGTTGCAAAACCCGTCAAGTCTGCCTGAGCCAGCGCGCTCAGGTAAAAACCTAATCGTCACGGAATTTTGCACAAAGTGCCTTGGCACTCAGTACAGGTCAATGTAATCACTCGCCGGTTTTGGCCAGTTGCTGCTCAAAACGTTGAACACCTGCAACACCCAGCGCTCATCTGCTGCCGCCTGCTCCCCCACGCAGCCTGAACCGGCCGCCCAGGTTTCCAGACGAAAGGCCAGGCCATCCAGATCACGTCCACCTACAACCTGTGACAGCCAGGCAATGCCATCGCGGCTGACCCGCAACTGGTTGTGTACCGCATTGCTACCGGCAGCAAGCATGTAGCGTACCGTCTCGATGGTGAACTGTTCGGGGTTGCTCAAATCGATCTGCACAGCACTGTTCCGCCAAGCTGAAAACCGTTAGTTTGCCACGCCCCCGCGCTTATGCCTAAGTCGCAGTGCCTTGAGCACGCTGGACATGCTCTACTGCAACCTTGGGCGGAGAGCAGTCACGCCTCCCTCTTCAAACGCCAGGGCCCGGCATTTGAACCCACAGCGCGCAGTTATTTTTTGGAAATGCTCATGACAAGCCACATCATCGATGCCGACATCAAGGTCAAGTGGGCCGAAGGCCAAAGCGCCTATAGCCCCGCCAGCGCTGAGGAACTGATGCTGATTGCCATTGACCTATTGGTCAAAGACCTGGGCAATGAGGCCGCGCGCAGTTTCGTCGACCAGGTGTTCGAACGCTACTCGCACACTACTCCAGACGTGCAAGCCGTGTACTGAGCAGATCAAAAAAGCCCTGAGCATCTGCACTGTCGATCCACATGACATTGGCCGGCTGCGCAAGGACGCCGTGCCAGTCTGCAATTGTCTGGCCATAGGTCATGCCTTCGCGGCTGTCCACCTGCATGTAAATCCGTCGCCCGCTGAACAACGCCGGTTTGATCAGGTAGGCGATCACGCTGGCGTCGTGCACGGGGCCACCCTCAACGCCGTAGCGCTGCATATCGGCCCTGACGTAGGCATCAAGAATGCCCACCACCCGCTTGCCGGCCTGATTGTCGACCGCCGCCAACTGTTTGAGCCGTGCATCACTGGTCAGCACCCTATGGGTCACATCCAGTGGCAGATAGGTCAACTTGACCCCGCTGCTCAGCACCACTTCAGCGGCCTCCGGATCGGCAAACAGATTGAATTCAGCCACAGGCGTGATGTTGCCACCATTGAAATGGGCCCCTCCCATTACAATCACTTCCTTGATGCCTTGGACTATCTCCGGGGCCTGGATCAGGGCCAGCGCCAGATTGGTTTGCGGGCCGAGCATAGCCACGGTCATGCTGTGGGGTTCGGCGTTACTCAACGTCTGGACCAAGTATTCAATTGCACTGCCTGTGGCCAAGCCTTGAGTGGGCTCATGTACGGCAACACCCGGCAAACCCTCCTCGCCATGGATATCAGCGGCGTAGATCGGCGTGCGAAGCAATGGCCTGGTCGCACCTGCGTAAATGGCAATGTCCTCTCGCCCTCCCCACTCCCTGGCCAACCTTGCATTGCGCGAGGTCTTTTCCAGGCGCACGTTGCCAGCAACCGTCGTTATAGCGTGAATGTTCAGTTCTTCAGGTGAAGCCATGGCCAACAGCAAGGCCACCACATCGTCAGCACCCGGGTCGGTATCGATGATCAAATCGATGGGCGCAGTGTGCCCTGCACCTTCCGACAAAATGGACATCAATAGAACTCCTTGTGGTTAACGTCTAGCGGCGTGAAGCAAGTCAACGAATTCATTAAGCGTTAAAATGTGACGCCGGCAATCAAAGCGATATTGCTATAGGACTGGCACTCCCCGCTACGCACCATTGCGCGAGCGCCGCAGCAAAGCTGCTTGAACTCGGCATGACTGAGTCGAGTTCTCGCACCGAGCTGAGCACGGGCATGACATTGCTCAACGGTGATCAAGGCAGGTGGATTGGCTGCGAACATTTCATCGGCGAGCACATGGCTCTCCACCTGCATCTCGCACAATACCGCACGCAGGACACTGGCAAAATCTGGAGTGCCTGGGGTCAACGCAAGATCGATCAGCTCGACACCGGGTGGCACTGGCAAACCGGCATCACCAATGACCAGAATATCGCCGTGCCCCAGCGAGGCGATGAGCCGCGACAAAGCAATGTTGAGCAGCGGCGTCTTTTTCATGGCTGCACCTCGCCCAGATAAGGAATTGAAGGCTGGGCGCCGGCACGGGTTACCGACAGGGCTGCGGCACGCTGACCAAACGCAATCGCCTCATCCTCCTCCACTCCACGCGCTAGTGCAGCGGCGAAACCACCCACAAACGTGTCACCAGCCGCCGTGGTATCCACTGGTTGCACTGTCGGCGCTGCAAAGTGCTGCACCCCTTGGGCACTGGCGAACAACGCCCCTTGGGCACCCAGCGTGATGATCACGTTTTTTACCCCACGTTTGCGCAGGTGACTGGCCGCAAATTCCGCGCTGGCCAGATCGGTTACCGGCAGGCCGGTCAGCGCCTGCGCTTCGCTTTCATTGGGAATCAGGTAATCGATTGAAGCGTACCAACTCGGCGGTAAGGGGCCCGTGCACGGCGCAGGGTTGAGAATCACTGTTTTACCCAGTTCACGGCCACGCTCAAGGGTGTAGGCCACTGTTTGCGAGGGCACTTCCAGTTGGCAGATGATGACTTCGGCATCCAGCAGCAAGTCATCGAAAGCCTGCACCGATTGTGGCTGCAACTGACCATTGCCCCCCGGGATGATAACGATGGCGTTCTGGCTACTGGCATCCACCACAATCAATGCCAGCCCGCTGGAAACACCGGAGCACACCGCCACTGCGCGACAATCGACCTGCTCATCGAGCAGGGCCTGGCGCAGTTGCTGGCCATAGGCGTCGTCACCAACATTGCCGATCATCGCAACCGAAGCACCCAGTCGAGCGGCCGCCACCGCCTGATTGGCGCCCTTGCCACCCGGCACGGTAGCAAAGGATTCACCCGCCAGGGTTTCGCCAGCGCGCGGCAACCGCTCGGCGCGGGCCACCAGGTCCATATTGAGACTTCCAACCACCACCACTTTGGCGTGCATAGGCGCTCCGACCTCAGCGGTAATCATTGAAGAGGTCTGGGCGGGGTGCCGTGGACTCACGCAACACGATCTTGGGCTCAACGATGCGTTGCTCCGGCTCGCCCCGCAAAGGCTGGGCAATGCGCGACAACAACAGTGAAGCCGCGCTCTCGCCCAGCTCACGAATCGATTGCCCCACAGTGGTGAGCGCTGGGAAGACATAGCGACTCAACTGGATGTCATCGAAGCCAATGACCGAGAGCTCACCGGGCACACAAATATTGCGTTCTGCTGCAGCACGCAGCACACCGATGCCGATCATGTCGTTGCCAGCAAAAATCGCCGTAGGCCGGCGCCCATCGAGCAGTTGCGCAGCCGCCGCGTAGCCTCCCAGGCTAGTGAAATCACTGCTGACGACATGCTCGTCATTCACCTTAACTTCTGCCTCGGCCAACGCGCGCTGAAACCCGGCCAGACGCAACTGCGCCGTACTGGTGCTGGCCGGGCCGCCGATACAGGCAATGTCGCGATGCCCCAGCTCCAGCAAATGGCGAGTGGCCAGATAAGCACCCAACTCGTGGTCGATACGCACCAGATCTGCTTCAACCCCCTCCAGCTCGCGGTCGACGATAACCATCGGCGTGCGCACGTTGGCCAGGCTACCTTGCAAGTCGCTGTCTTCGCCCACGGACGCCACAATCAGGCCATCGATGCGCTTCTCCAGCAACACGCGCAGGTAGCTGCGTTGTTTTTGCGGGTTGTCGTCAGAGTTGCACAGAATCACGCAATAGCCGTTTCGCTCGCAGGCATCCTCGATACCGCGGGCAAGCTCGGCAAAATACGGGTTGACGCTATTGGGCACCAACAAGCCAATCGTCGCCGTGCTGCGCGCCTTCAGCGAACGAGCCACCGCACTGGGCACGTAGTCGAGCTCAGCGATGGCCGCCTCGACTTTGAGGCGTACAGGCTCGCTGACCGGTCGGGTTTTATTCAGTACATGGGACACTGTGGTATAGGAAATACCCGCCAGCGCCGCGACATCTTTGATAGTTGCCATGAGTCAGTTCCGCCGGCTACTGCGCCGGCTACGATAGGTGTCGAGGACCACGGCGATAACGATTACCGCCCCGGTAATAATGCGTTTGGTTGGCTCCGATGCGCCGATCTGGGCCAGGCCTGCGGCCAGCACAGAGATAATCAATACGCCAAAGAACGTGCTGATCACTGAGCCGCGCCCGCCCATCAAACTGGTCCCGCCGATCACCACAGCGGCAATGACCTGAAGCTCAAGGCCAGAGCCAGCATTGGGGTCTGCGGCCTCCAGGCGGGAAATCTGGAACAGAGCGGCAAGGCCGGCCAGCAAGCCCATCAGCGAAAACACCAGGACCTTGTAGGGGCGCGGGTCGATGCCGGCCAGGCGTACGGCCTCTTCATTGGTGCCGATGCCTATCAGGTAGCGCCCGAACACCGTGCGCGTCAGTACCAGCTGGGCAACGACGATCACCAGCAAGGCGATGATGAACGACGGTGATATTCCGAACGCCCAAGGATTGGAGAGCCAAGCGAAAGCGTCGCCAATATAGGCGGTACGCGAATCGGTCAATTGGTAGGCCAGGCCCCTGGCCATTTCCAGTACGCCCAGGGAAACGATAAAGGATGGAATACGCCAGGCGACTGTAATTGAACCGGTGATACTCCCTGTCAGCGCTGCCACGGCCATACCCAGCAACGCAGCCGGCAGCACGCTCCAGCCCCACCCCAGCATGGCGACACTGACTGCCGAGGCTGCCAGGGCCAATACCGATCCGACCGATAGATCGATGCCGCCAATGATCAGCACGAAGGTCATGCCAACCGCCAGCACCATCAAATCGGGAATCTGGTTGGCCAATGTGCTGAAGGTAGCGTGGGAGAGAAAGTGGCTGCTCAGGAACGAAAACAGCACAATCATCGCCAGCAACGCACCGGCCAACCCCAAGTATGTGCCCAGGCCGTAATAACTACCGCTACGTTTGCCAGGAGGCGCGGTATCCAATGGCGTGGTCTTCATGTGTCTGTCCTGGGCGCTGCCTCATGCAGCAGCGCATCACGTTTCTGATAGCCGGCAAAGGCCGCGGCCAGTAATTGATCCTGAGTCCAGGTTTCGCGCTCGAAGGTATCGACAAGCCGTCCGGCACTGAGCACACCGATACGGTCGCAGATCAGCATCAACTCACGCAGGTCACTGGAAACCACCACCAATGCCTTACCCTGGCGCGCCAGGTCAGCCAGCAAGCCGTAGATATCGAATTTGGCACCGACGTCGATGCCGCGGGTAGGCTCGTCAAACAACAGCACCGAGCAATCACGTTCCAGCCAGCGACCAATCACCACCTTCTGCTGGTTTCCCCCCGACAACTCACCCACCAGCTGTCCCGGACCAGAGCTACGGATGCGCATGGCGGCGATCTGACGCTGCGCCAAGTCATGCTCGGCATTGCGATCAAGTATTCCCGCCCGGGAAATCGCCGGCATGTTGCCCAAGGCAATATTGCTGCTGATTGACTGCGACAGCAGCAACCCCTCGCCTTTACGGTCTTCGGTAATCAAGACAATGCCTTCGCGCACGGCCGATGCGGGCGAACTTATTTGCACGGCACGCAAAGGATTGCCCACCTCGATAGTGCCAATGTCGGCGCGGTCGGCACCATAGATCAAACGTAGTAATTCGGTACGACCTGCACCGATCAGCCCTGAAATGCCAAAAATTTCGCCACTGCGCACCTCGAAAGACACGTCGCGGACTTTGTCAGCTCTACCCAGGCCGCTGACCTTGAGCAGCGATGCACCGATGTGGCGCTGGCCCAGGTCGATATGCTCGGCCAATTCACGTCCCACCATCAGGTTGACCAGTTCGCCGCTGCTGTAACGTGCCATCGGCTCGAGGCATACCAGCCGACCATCGCGCAGCACGGCAATCCGCTGAGCGATTCGCTTGAGCTCTTCGAGGCGATGAGAGATGTAAACGATGGCCACGCCCCGTTGCTGCAGGCGATCGATCTGAGTGAACAGCAACTCGACCTCGCGCGCGGTGAGCATGGCGGTGGGCTCATCGAAAATGAGCACGCGGCATTCACCGATCAGGTTGCGGGCAATTTCCACCATTTGCTGATGGCCGATACCCAACTCGCCAACCGGGGTATCTGGATCGATAGCATCCAAGCCGACTTGTGCCATCGCAGCCTGAGCCATTTGGTGCAGACGCTTGCGGCTGATCCAACCGGCACGGCTAGGCAGGTTGTCGAGAAACAGGTTCTCGGCCACGCTCAGCGTCGGCAGCAGATTGAGCTCCTGCATGACCATGCGCACGCCCAGACGCTCGGCGGCGGCGCGACTGCCGGGCAGATAAGGCTGGCCTTGATAGCTCATGTACCCGGTGCTGGGCGTTTCCAGACCACCGATGATTTTCGACAAAGTACTTTTGCCCGCGCCATTCTCGCCAGTGAGGGCCAGCACTTCACCTCGACGCAGGCTCAGGCTGACATCGCCCAGCACCGGCTGAGCGTAGGTTTTGCCTATTGCACTGACCGAAAGCACTACCTGCGCAGTCGCTGACATTAGCTGTTCTCCTGACGCCTGCCATAGGCAGGCGCTTGCAGTGCGACTACTTGTGGGTGATCAGCTCGACTGGGGTCTGGATGACGTTGTCAGCATCTACTTCTGGCTTTTCGCCCTTGAGCATCTTCAACGCGGCTTCAATACCGAACACTGCCTGTTTGGCCGCGTACTGATCAGCGGTCGCAAGCACCCGACCATCCTTGAGCATAGGCTTGATGGCGTTGATATTGTCGTAGCCGACGACTTGCACCTGGCCAGCCTTGCCCGCTGCCCGTACCGCCGAAACCGCGCCTAACGCCATGCTGTCGTTGCCAGCCAGCAGCGCTTTGATTTCAGGGTGGGCATTTAGCATGGAGGCCGCAACGGCATTGCCCTTGGCAATTTCCCAATCGCCCGACTGCACCGAAACGACCTTGATTTGCGCCGCCTCCATCGCCTCCTTGAAACCAGCGGTGCGCTGCTGAGCATTGGTAGTGGTCGAGACACCTTCGATGATGCCGACTTCCTCGCCAGCCTTGAGCTTTTCCTTGGCCAAGTACTCGCCCACCAGACGTGCGCCCTTGCGGTTGTCAGGACCAACAAAAGGGACGTTGAGGTTTTTGCTCTTGAGGATTTCAGGGTCGAGGCGGTTGTCGATGTTGACCACGGTGATGCCCGCGTCCATGGCTTTCTTGACCACAGGTACGAGCGCCTTGGAATCGGCAGGTGCGATAACCAGGGCATTGACTCCAGAAACGATCATCTGTTCGACAATGCGAATCTGATTGCCTGAGTCGGTCTCATCCTTGATGCCGTTGGACACAAGATCAAATTCACTGGCGTGCTCCTTCTGGTAGGCCTTGGCTCCGTCTTCCATGGTGAGGAAGAACTCATTGGCAAGGGACTTCATGACCAGCGCAACCTTGGGCTTCTCCTGCGCCATGGCCGAGGAAAGAGGCATTGCCAGGGACAGCGAAGACATTACGGCGAGCGCCAAAAGGCGTCCTGCGAACGGCAGCTTCATTGAATTCACTCCGAATCTTATAGTTATTTATCGGGTCGCAAACGTTTGCGTTAACTCACTATGGGAATGCAACCAGACTTTGTCAAATTCGCTACCGTCAATGCCTTGGAAGTTGCCCGTAAGAATTATCATCAAAATGCTCGGAAAACCGAACCCCCAAAAATGGAACATTCGGTTTATCGAACAGGAAAAACCCTCATGGACTCCTTTTTCTTTCAAAAAAACTAGATATATCAGTTAGTTGATCGCTTAATCCGACGAACGGCAGACTTGGCCCGCTTTCTGCTCCCTCCTGCGAGTTACACAGCGAACTCCACTCATAAGAGAGATCAATAATGAAAGCTGCGCTTAACTCCTTCGTTCCAGGGGCATTGGCCCTGCTGCTGTTACTGCCCGCAGGCGTCAACGCCAAAGAAGTCGAGAACCAACAGAAACTGGCCAATGTGGTCATTCTCGCCACCGGGGGCACCATCGCAGGTGCCGGCGCCAGCGCCGCCAACAGCGCGACTTACCAAGCCGCCAAGCTGGGCGTGGACAAGCTGATTGCCGGTGTTCCGGAGCTGGCAAACCTTGCCAATGTGCGCGGCGAACAGGTGATGCAGATCGCCTCCGAAAGCATCAGCAACGACAACCTGCTGCAACTGGGTAAGCGCGTCGCCGAGCTTGCCGACAGTAAAGATGTCGACGGCATCGTCATCACCCACGGTACCGATACCCTGGAAGAGACTGCCTACTTCCTCAACCTGGTAGAAAAAACCGACAAGCCAATCGTCGTTGTCGGCTCCATGCGCCCCGGTACGGCCATGTCTGCCGACGGTATGCTCAACCTCTACAACGCCGTAGCCGTAGCCAGCAACAAAGAGTCGCGCGGTAAAGGCGTGCTGGTCACCATGAACGACGAAATCCAGTCGGGCCGTGACGTCAGCAAGACCGTCAACATCAAGACCGAAGCATTCAAGAGTCCATGGGGCCCACTTGGCATGGTGGTTGAAGGCAAATCTTATTGGTTCCGCCTGCCAGCCAAGCGTCACACCGTGGATTCCGAATTCGATATCAAGAAAATCAGCAGCCTGCCTGCGGTAGACATCGCCTATGGTTACGGCAACGTTACTGACACCGCTTACAAAGCGCTGGCACAGGGTGGCGCTAAAGCAATCATCCATGCCGGCACCGGCAACGGCTCAGTATCTTCCCGCGTGGTGCCTGCACTGCAAGAGCTACGCAAGGAAGGCGTGCAAATCATTCGCTCCTCGCATGTGAACGCCGGCGGCTTCGTATTGCGCAACGCCGAACAGCCTGACGACAAGAACGACTGGGTGGTAGCCCACGACCTCAACCCACAGAAAGCCCGGATTCTGGCAATGGTCGCCTTGACCAAGACCCAGGACAGCAAAGAGCTGCAGCGGATTTTCTGGGAGTACTGAGTTTCGCTTCCAAGCGCTTGCCCCTCCTGTAGGACGGGGCAAGCACTCCCCCACCAACCCTATGCATAAATACTTTAAACAGACCGCAGCAAAGTGCGCGGTTTGCGGTCTCATGCGCTCTTTTACTGACGAGCTGTTGCGAAATTGCTTACAGTAAAATACTGTACGCACATACAGCTAAATAAGGAACGTTTCGTGGCCACCACTTCCGCCCCTGCCAGCAGTTACGAGCAACTGGGCATCCGCATCCAGAAAATCATCAACGCACCGACCGCACAGAAAGCGCGAGCCGCACTGATCTTTCGCCTGGAGCATGAATCCCCCGACGATTGGGCGACCCTGCTTGAGGAAATCGCTGAGAACGACAACGTCACCCTCGCCTACCGCGATGACGGTGGCGTGCAGATTTTCTGGGTTGTGCCAAAGGAAGATTGAACCCGCATGAGAGTTTCGTTTTTTGCAGTCGCTTGCCTACTGTTCAGCTTCACCAATGCCCACGCCGACGCACCCCGCACTTTCAGCGAAGCCAAAAAAATTGCCTGGCGCTTATACGCACCGCAGTCCACCGAGTTCTACTGTGGCTGCAAATACAACGGCAACAGGGTCGACCTCGCCGCGTGCGGGTACATTCCGCGCAAGAATGCCAACCGCGCCTCGCGCATCGAATGGGAGCATATCGTTCCTGCCTGGCAGATCGGCCACCAGCGCCAGTGCTGGCAAAGTGGCGGGCGCAAGAACTGCACACGCAATGACAAAGTGTTCCAGCGTGCCGAGGCCGACCTGCACAATCTGGTACCAAGTATTGGTGAGGTAAACGGCGATCGCAGCAACTTCAGCTTCGGCTGGCTGCCCGAACAACGCGGACAATATGGATCATGCCTGACCCAAGTGGATTTCAAGGCCAAGAAGGTCATGCCGCGGCCATCGATTCGCGGGATGATCGCGCGCACCTACTTTTATATGAGCAAGCAGTACAGCCTCAAACTGTCCAAGCAAGACCGCCAACTCTATGAAGCCTGGAACAAGACCTACCCGCCGCAACCCTGGGAACGCCAGCGCAATCAGCGAGTGGCCTGCGTGATGGGACACGGCAATGAGTTCGTCGGCCCGGTAAACCTCAGCGC
This sequence comes from Pseudomonas auratipiscis, assembly GCF_036324085.1. Taxonomy (NCBI): domain Bacteria; kingdom Pseudomonadati; phylum Pseudomonadota; class Gammaproteobacteria; order Pseudomonadales; family Pseudomonadaceae; genus Pseudomonas; species Pseudomonas auratipiscis. The sequence goes on along the minus strand of NZ_JAZDCU010000025.1, from coordinate 1,461 downwards.
TTGCGGTTGAGCATCAGGCCAGCGCCTGCAAATAGGCGCTGGCCTGATGGTAACGAGCCAGACGAGCCAGGTCTTCGGGGCTGGGAGAGGCAATGCGTGATAGATCACTGTTGTCGGCAAGATCAGCAAGTTTCACTACGCGCGCCAACGGGTCGTCGCCTACGCGGATAACGAAAGCCTCATAGCTTTCCTCATCTCGACGACTCAGTGCCTGCACCGCGGCGAGGATCTTGAGAGTAAAGCCTTCGCGAGCAAGGTCCGGCAACGTCATCGAAGAATCCTCGAGCACATCGTGTAGCACCGCGACAATGCGTTGCTCGACTGTCGAGACCTGCAACATGACCCGCAGCGGATGCAGAATATAGGCAGCACCGCCTTTGTCCTGCTGCCCCTCATGCGCCCTCGCTGCCACCGCAATTGCCCGCTCCAGCGTAGACATAAGCCCTCCTGCTCAATGCTCGCGCGGCTTATGGCGCGCCTTACTGTGGACGTTGTTCAGCCAGTCCTCATGCATAGCATAGTCAAGCAATTGTCCTTCGACATCAAAGTCATGGCGCAGGTAAAGCGTGAGCGCCGGTTGTTTGTCGGCGCCTGCAGTCGATTCGACAGGTTGCAGGGTTATGGCGGGGGACGATTCCTTCATCACAGCTCTCCTTGCGTAGAGCTGTGAGTGTACGGGGCCCGGGAAGGCTGTGGCTAGCGTGGTGCGTCGTGCTGGATAACGATCGAGTCGGTGCCCAGACGTGCCATTACATCAGCCTGCCGCGCTTGGGCTTCAGCCTTGCTCGGGAACGGACCCAGCAAAACCACTGGCTTGCCGTCGCGGTACACCACTGACGAAGGGATCTGCTTTTCGATCAGGCGGGCAGTCATGTCGCTCAAGGCACCCATGTTCGCACCCTGGACGATTTCGACGTCCCAACCTTCAGGCGCAGGCTTGTCTGCCACGGCTTCGGCGCTGCGCTGCAGCTCGGCGCCACCACAGGCTTCGCGAATGCGCAGGTTGCTACCCTTGTCGGCGAGAACGATCTCGTAGCCCTCGGTTTGCTTGAAAGCCACATAGCTGCGGTAGGGCAAAAAAGTTCCGGCGTCGTCTTTACTGCGCACCTGACCGCAGATGGTACCCTGTTTGTCGATTCGCACGTTGCCGAACTTGGCCGTCTTGGGGTTGGGCAACTGCTCGGCAATCTGCTTGTGCACGCCTTCGACTGCATTTTCGCAGCCGGCCAGAGCCAGAACTGCCATTACCATCGCCACTTTGCGCACGCGTTTATCTCCTGGATACAAGCGGCGGATTTTAACATTGGCGGCAAGGCCAAAGGTTACAATCGGCGGCCTGATGAAAGCAAAAAGGGCGATCCTTTCGGATCGCCCTTCTTGTCGAGATTTGGTAGGCACAATTGGACTCGAACCAACGACCCCCACCATGTCAAGGTGGTGCTCTAACCAACTGAGCTATGT
>NZ_JAZDCU010000024.1:0-66913 GCF_036324085.1 Pseudomonas auratipiscis | reverse complement strand
CGGTAGTTCAGTCGGTTAGAATACCGGCCTGTCACGCCGGGGGTCGCGGGTTCGAGTCCCGTCCGCTGCGCCATATTGAAGCATCAAAGAAAGCGACCTACGGGTCGCTTTTTTTGTGGGCGTGCATTTTTGCGACAAGGGCAGAATTAATTTTCCAGGGAGATCGTCTGCCTGCGGTTTCGTAGATCTGCCGATGTGTTGCACAATAGGCGCCGATCGTTTTACTCAGGATTTGCAATGTCACAGTCAACCGTCTTCAGTGCGCTTGGGCTGGCCCTGGTGCTGGCGGGTATTTCAGGCTGTTCTTCGAAGAAAGCTGCCATCTACGAACACGAAAATTTCGACGATTCGGGAACCTATTCGCGCAGCTTCGCAGTGAGCGAAGCGGGTACCTGCGAGGCTGCCCGCCGCGCCTTGCTCAGCCAGGGCTACATCATCACCAGCAGCGATGCCGGGCAGGTCAACGGCAACAAAAGCTTCCAGCAGACCGGCGAATCGCATCTGCAGATCAGTTTCAATGTGGTCTGTGCCCGCGACAGCGGTGACGAGCAGCGTTCGACCATGTTCGCCAACGCCCTGCAGGACCGCTACGCGCTGAAAAAATCCAATACCTCGGCAAGTGTCGGGGTAGGGGTGCTGGGCTCGCTGTCGATGCCGATCGGCTCCACGGACGACTCGATGGTCAAGGTCGCCAGCGAAACGGTCACCTCGGCCAAGTTTTATGAGCGGTATTTCGCGCTGGTCGAAAGTTTCCTGCCCAAAGAGCAGAAGAAAAAAGTTTCGCTGAAAAAGCCGGTTGAGAAGCCCGCGCCCGTGTTGGGTGTACCTGAGAGCGTTCCTGTGGCTGCGCCAGCGGCCCTGGCTCCGGTCGAAACCGCAGCGCCAGTGGCAACCCCTGCAGTTGTCGAGCCAGCGCCGGCAGCGGCCGTACCGGTCGTCGAGGCTACACCGGCTCCGGTGGTCGATGACAGCAGCGGCTCGCAGCCGGTACCACCCCCTGTCGAAGCTGCGCCGATCAATGTTGAACCATCGACGCCAGCGCCGACCGCTACCGAACCTGCCTCGACCACGGCACCACAAGCACCTGCAGGCAGCTCTGAACAGGTTGCGCCGTAGGCAAGGATAATTTTTCCATCTGCTGCTACGTTGTGTTGATAAGCGTCATTGTCATTTTTCTTTCATCGCGGCACTTTAGGCTCGATGACGAATCTATGAAATGAATGAAAACGACGGAGCAGATGATGGACGACTATCAAGAAGAACTACTCGAATACCGCGCCTTTGAGCTTGACCCGCTTGAGCCTGCCGAAGATGCCACCGAGCTGTAGCATCAGCCGGTGCGCCGCTGGCTGCGGCGAAATTCTCCCGGGGTCATGCTGTTCCAGCGCTTGAATGCACGTTGAAAAGCTTCAGCCGAAGCAAACCCGAGCAGATAAGCTATCTCGCCAAAGGCCAGTTCGGTGTCGCGAATGTAGGTCATGGCCAGATCGCGACGGGTGTCATTGAGGATTGCGCGAAACTGAGTGCCTTCCTCGGCCAGCTTGCGTCGCAATGTCCAGGTAGGCAGTTGCAGGTGCTGCGCCACTTCTTCCAGATCCGGTTCCCGACCGCCATTTAGCAATGGTCCCAGCAAATGGGCGATGCGTTCGCTCAAGCTGCGGATACGCGTGCGTTGCTCCAGTTCCGCTTCACACAACTTCAATAGATGCTGCCAGGTGCTGGGGCAGTGTGCAGGATTGCGCAGTGCAAGGCTTGTGCGGTTGAGGTGTAGTTGATTGGTGGGGGCGCAAAACTGTATCGGACTGCTGCTCAAGGCCTGGTAATGGTCGGCATAGACCGGAGCGTCGAACTCAATCTCCACGCGATCGGCTACAAGGTTCACCCCGGCAAGGCTCGACAGCTGGGTCAGCCAGCCAGACAGCAAGGAGTCCACCACAAAACGGTTGTAAGCGTTGTAGGGGCTGATGGAATAAAACCGCAGCCAGGCGCCGCTGCTGTCTTCATGAAAGCTTGAGTGACCGCGATAGTTGGCCGCATACAGCGGTTCGAAGCGCAGCAGTGTGCGCGCCGCCTCGCCTACCGTCGGCGCCTGGGCGGCGGTAACCCCGGCGAGGCCCGCCTGGTTCAAACGACTGATTCGGCCCATATGCAGGCCCAGGGCCGGTTCCCCGGTCAGTTCGATGGCCGCGTGACCCAGGTGCATGTAACGCGGAATCGACAAGCGGGCCCCGGCTTCAGCCAGGCGCGCTTGGTCCAGCCCGTAGCGCTGCAGCAGCGCTGTAGGGTCGATGCCGCGTTGCTGCAGGGTTTCGCTGAGGCTCTGGATGAATCCGACAGACAGATCCCCCAGGCGCATCCGTGGCCGATTCATGCCGCACTACAACCACAGATTAAGCATGCGAGCGCCGTTGGCGCTGCTGCTTTGCAGGTTGAGTCCGGCGTGGTTGGCAAAGCCCTGGCCTTCGGCTACGACGTCCCAGAACCGTCCGTGCAGAAACACGCTCATGCTGCTCATGCCGCTGGGGTTGGCGCTGCGGGTCAGCTGTTGCCAGGCCTGGGCTTCACTGATTTCTCCAGGCTTGATCGGCAGTGAAGCCGCCAACGGCTGGTGGCGGTTGCCGCGCCAGGGCCCATTCCAACTGCCCTTGCCGCCGAGGAAGGCGGGATTGGCAAGGATCTGCGCCGACTGGTTGGCCAATTGTTGTTGATTGCTCGGGTACCAGCTATCGCTGCCGATCAGCACGCCCAGGCGTCCGGCCGGGGTCTGCAATACTTGCGGTGGCTGGTCGATGCCACTGCTGATGTAGCGGCGTACTTCACTGTCGGGGTGTTGTTGGCGCAGGGGCTGGCCGAGCACCGAACCGTCGCCGGCGAATACCAGGCTGCTGTTGTACAGCGCGCCAGAACCGACGTGCAGGGTACCCTGCTCGACATAGGGCGATGGCAAGATAATCGAGCCTGCCACCAGGGTCACGCCGAACTCTTTGGCCAGGTTACCGAAAACCTGCTGGTAGTCGCTGGCCATTTGCTCGGCCTTCATGCGCAAGTGAGCATCGGAGCGACGGTCGTCTCCTTCGGCGCCCAGCATGGCCAGGCCGTAACGGACCGGGTTGCTCAGTTCCAGCCACTTCCAGGCTTCACGGCGGTCAGGGACCTGGTACAGCTCGTTTTTCTCCCCGCGGGCCCAGAGCCAGGTGCCGATATGTTCCGGCAGGATGACGATAGTGCGGGCGTTAATCAGCCCTCGCGCACGAGCCTGCTCAAGGTAGGCGGAGAGTTTGCGCTGCAGGCGTTGCAGGTTCTGATAGTCGCTGGGGAACAGCTGCGGCTCGATACCCAGCAGGTTGCCGTGCTCGGTGGGGACGCCCTCACTCATGACCAGGTCGATGCGCAGGTCCGACAGGTAATGGCCTGTCGGCCGTCGCTCGGTCCAGAACCCGTAGCCACAGAGTGCGGCAATGACAATCAGCGCCAGGGCGCTCAACAGAAGTTTTCGCATGAAACAGCACAGCGCCGACGAGGGATTCGGCCTCTAGGGTAGACCTCGGGTGCAGTAGGATCAATAACTTGTCACTTTCGGTCATTGAGCCTTGTGCCCGTGCTCTTTAATGTCGGCCTCAGATAACTGACGGGCCCCGCCAGCCTTGGCGAGGTGCCCGCATCCTGTGATTACGCCTGTTGTGGAGTTCACTATGGCCGCCGCTCGTTACCCGCATTTGCTCGCCCCGCTGGACCTGGGTTTTACCACCTTGCGCAACCGGACCCTGATGGGCTCCATGCACACCGGCCTGGAGGAAAAGCCAGGTGGCTTCGAGCGCATGGCGGCCTACTTCGCCGAGCGCGCCCGTGGCGGTGTCGGCTTGATGGTTACCGGTGGAATTGGCCCGAACGTGGAAGGCGGGGTGTACTCCGGCGCTGCCAAACTGAGCACCCCGGAAGAAGCTGAAAAGCACCGTATCGTCACTCAGGCCGTGCATGAGGCGGGTGGTAAGATCTGCATGCAGATCCTTCATGCCGGTCGTTACGCCTACAGCCCCAAGTCGGTGGCGCCAAGCGCCATTCAGGCGCCGATCAATCCGTTCAAGCCCCGCGAGCTGGATGAAGAGGGCATCGAAAAGCAGATCCAGGATTTCGTCAATTGCTCGTTGCTGGCGCAAAGCGCCGAATACGATGGTGTCGAAATCATGGGTTCGGAAGGTTACTTCATTAACCAGTTCCTCGCCGCCCACACCAACCAGCGTACCGACCGTTGGGGCGGCAGCTACGAAAACCGCATGCGCCTGGCGGTGGAGATCGTCAGCCGTGTGCGCGAGGCTGTCGGTCCGAACTTCATCATCATCTTCCGTCTGTCGATGCTCGACCTCATCGAGGGTGGCAGCAATTGGGAAGAGATCGTGCAATTGGCCCAAGCGATCGAGAAGGCGGGTGCAACCATCATCAACACCGGCATCGGCTGGCACGAAGCGCGAATCCCAACCATCGCCACCAAGGTTCCGCGGGCCGCTTTCAGCAAGGTCACGGCCAAATTGCGCGGCGCGGTACAGATCCCGTTGATCACCACCAACCGCATCAATACCCCGGAAGTGGCCGAACAGATCCTCGCCGAAGGCGACGCCGACATGGTGTCGATGGCGCGTCCGTTCCTCGCCGACCCTGAATTCGTCAACAAGGCGGCGGCCGGCCGTGGTGACGAGATCAACACTTGCATCGGTTGTAATCAGGCCTGCCTGGATCACACCTTTGGCGGCAAGTTGACCAGTTGCCTGGTCAACCCACGTGCCTGTCATGAAACCGAGCTCAATTATCTGCCTGTCACTCAGGTCAAGCAGATCGCTGTCGTCGGCGCCGGCCCGGCCGGGCTTGCTGCGGCCACCGTGGCGGCCGAGCGCGGCCATCAGGTGACGTTGTTCGATTCGGCCAGTGAGATCGGCGGCCAGTTCAATGTAGCCAAGCGTGTACCGGGCAAGGAAGAGTTCTACGAAACCCTGCGCTACTTCAAGCGCAAGCTGCAGACTACCGGTGTGGAGGTGTGCCTCAACACCCGTGTCGATGTCGAGCAGCTGGCAAGCGCTGGCTATGACGAGATCATTCTGGCGACCGGTATCGCACCGCGCTTGCCTGCCATTGCGGGGATCGAGCACAGCAAAGTGCTGAGTTATCTGGACGTCCTGCTTGAGCGCAAGCCGGTGGGCCAGAAGGTGGCGGTGATCGGCGCTGGCGGCATTGGCTTCGATGTCAGCGAGTACTTGGTTCACCAAGGTGTGGCCACCAGTCAGGATCGCGAGGCATTCTGGAAAGAATGGGGGATCGACACCGCCTTGAATGCGCGGGGTGGTGTGGCGGGTGTCAAGGCCGAGCCGCATGCCCCGGCGCGTCAGGTATTCCTCCTGCAGCGCAAGAAAACCAAGGTCGGCGACGGCCTTGGCAAGACCACAGGCTGGATTCACCGCACCGGCTTGAAGAACAAGCAGGTTCAGATGCTCAACAGTGTCGAATACCTGAGCATCGATGATGCCGGTCTGCATATCCGTATTGGTGAGGGGGAGCCGCAACTTCTTCCAGTTGACAATGTGGTCATCTGTGCCGGGCAAGACCCGCTGCGTGAGTTGTACGATGGCCTGCAGGCTGCCGGGCAGTCGGTGCATTTGATTGGCGGCGCCGACGTGGCCGCCGAGCTGGATGCCAAGCGGGCGATCAACCAGGGTTCACGTCTGGCGGCTGAGCTCTAAGCTTAAAGCTTTGCGCGCGGCGGGGTGTCTGTCCCGTCGCGCTGTTAGACTGCTACATCCTTGTGGCAGCGATCTGTACATGACTGGCTTTGATGTTCTTCCCCATGCGCCTCTGCAACGACTTCAATTGGACTGGCTGCTGCCGTTCGGCGTTGAGCTGGCGGTGCTGCGCCTGGATCTTATTGACCCGCTGATCAGTGGCAACAAGTGGTTCAAGCTTGTTGAGCACTTGCGACTGGCTGAAAACGCCGGAGCCGCAGGTGTGATCAGCCTTGGCGGTGCGCATTCGAATCACCTTCACGCCTTGGCTGCTGCCGGTAAACGCTTCGGCTTCGCCACTGCTGGCCTGTTGCGCGGTCATCCACAAGCCACGCCCACGGTACGCGACCTGCAAGATTTCGGTATGCAGTTGCATTGGCTTGGATATGCAGGATACCGAGCTCGTCATCACGCGCAGTTCTGGCAGCCTTGGCAGGCACAATACCCGGGTTGGCATTGCGTTCCCGAAGGCGGAGCAGGGGCGCTTGGGGTCAAAGGCTGCGCCTTGATCGTTGAACAGGCGCAGGCCCAACTGGCGAACATCGGTTGGCTGGACTATGACGGCTGGTGGCTGGCGGCGGGTACCGGTACGACCTTGGCAGGGCTGGTGCTGGCCGAGCGCGGGGCTCATCAGGTTCATGGTGCCTTGGCAGTTCCATGGGACCACGGTGTGCCTGCGCAGGTCGAAGGCCTGGCCGGGACGAGCGGTTATCGACTGTATGACACCTGTCGTGGTGGTTTCGCCAAGGTCGATGAGGCATTGCTGGGGTTTATCGCCGCCAGCCAAGCGCAGTCCGGTGTGCCACTGGAGCCGCTTTACACCGGTAAGGCCCTGCTGGCGTTGCGTGAGCAGGTTGAAACAGGTGCTTTTGCGTCAGGCACACGGCTTATCTTCCTGCACAGCGGCGGCCTGCAAGGCCGCCGCGGCTTTGCCTAGTTGTTGCGCGGCAGCATGCGAATCAGGGTGTTATCTCGCTGCACATAGTGATGATAGAGGCCAGCCAGAGCATGCAGTCCGATCAGCCAGTAGCCCCAACTGCCAATGCGCTCGTGCCAGCCCTTGATGAATTTAGCCATGTCCGGATCTGGCGCAATCAGCGCGGGCAGTTCGAAGCCATAGAACGGAATGGGTTTGTTTGCTGCACTGAGAATCAACCAGCCAGCAATTGGCAGGCCGATCATCAACAAGTACAGGGCCAGGTGCATCAAGTGCGCAAGGCCGGTCTGCCATGCCGGAGGGGCCGGGACGATCGGTGGTGTCGGACGGCTCAGGCGCAGCGCCAGACGCAGCCACACCAGTACAAACACCGTCAGGCCAAGCATGAAGTGCAAGTCTTTCATCAAGTTGCGCTCGACGCTGTCCTTGGGGAACATTCCACGCAGTTCGATCAGCGCATACACGGCCGCCAACAACACCAGCATCAACCAGTGCAAAGCAATCGACAGGCCACCATAGCGGGCTACGGGGGTTTTAAGGGTCATGGTCATTCCTCGTGATCAGGTCTAAATCCGCGTTCTTCTAGACGCAGTGACATCACTGTAATCGCTGACAAGTGGATTACTCGTTAATTGCAACAAAAAATTGCTATCGGATTATTGATCTGTCGCTAGAATCCGGCATTTCTTCCCTTCGTGATCCTGGTTTCTCCCATGCTCATGGCGTCGTTGATTTTTCTGCTGACTATTACTCTGGTGATCTGGCAGCCCAGAGGCCTGGGCGTTGGCTGGAGTGCGACGGGTGGCGCTTTGCTGGCACTGCTCAGTGGCGTGGTGCACTGGAGTGATATCCCGGTGGTCTGGCAGATTATCTGGAACGCCACGGGTACCTTTGTTGCGCTGATCATCATCAGCCTGTTGCTCGACGCCGCCGGTTTCTTTGCCTGGGCGGCCCTGCATGTTGCGCGCTGGGGTCGAGGCAGTGGCCGACGGCTGTTCTGTTTCATCGTCTTGCTTGGTGCGCTGGTTTCGGCCTTGTTCGCCAACGATGGCGCCGCATTGATTCTTACCCCCATCGTGGTCGCCATGCTGCTGGCGCTTCGCTTCAGTCCGGCGGCGACCCTGGCATTTGTCATGGCCGCAGGCTTTATCGCCGATACGGCAAGCTTGCCGCTGGTCGTGTCGAACTTGGTCAATATCGTATCAGCGGACTTCTTCGGTATTGGCTTCAACCGTTATGCCGCGGTCATGGTGCCGGTGAACCTGGTCAGCGTGGTGGCCACCCTGGCGGTATTGCTGTGGTATTTTCGCCGCGATATTCCGGTCAACTATGACCCTCTGCAGTTGGATCGACCGCGCAGCGTGATTCAGGACCCCGCCACGTTTGTTGCTGGTTGGCTGGTGCTGGCGATCTTGTTGATCGGCTGCTTTGCCCTTGAACCGCTGGGAATTCCCATCAGTGCAATTTCAGCGGTGTGTGCGCTGGTATTGCTGCTGGTCGCCGCACGCGGACACAAGATCTCGACGCGCAAAGTGCTGAAAGAAGCGCCTTGGCACATCGTGGTGTTTTCCCTGGGGATGTACCTTGTCGTCTATGGCCTGCGCAACGCTGGTTTGACCGACGCCCTGGCCGGTTGGCTGGATGGCTTTGCTGCTGGCGGCGTGTGGGGCGCGGCCATGGGCACGGGACTGTTGGCAGCGTTGCTGTCGTCGATCATGAACAACTTGCCGACGGTGCTTATTGGCGCCTTGTCCATCGATGCAAGCTCGGCCACTGGCGTGGTCAAGGAAGCGATGATTTACGCCAACGTGATCGGCAGCGACCTGGGCCCGAAAATCACCCCCATTGGCAGCCTGGCGACCTTGTTGTGGTTGCATGTGCTGGAGCGCAAGGGGGTGAAGATTGGCTGGGGGTACTACTTCAAGGTCGGCATCGTGCTGACGCTACCAGTGTTGTTGCTGACGTTGGCGGCGTTGGCGCTGCGGTTGAGCTTGGGTTAGGGGGGGCAATCTATCGCCGGGTTAAGTGCAGGCTTCGTTCGGCCAGCCATCGCCAACAACAAACACGCGCGACGCTTCCTCCCAGTGATCGTCTGACCTTTGCACAAAACGCACCAGCAGTTGCGCAGGTGCCGAGGGATCAAGCGCCTGGAACCAGGTATTCAACCGTTGCGGGCTCCAGCACGCTTCATCGGTGCAGCGCGCGGGCGCGAGCCAGGCATGGCGGGGTAGGGGCTGCCAGAATCCGGGCGGGCTTTGTTCGACAAACGCCGGCCAGTCGCGCCGGTGCAGCCACTGTCCGCGCAAGTGCTGGGGATGAGCGCCCTGGGGTGGGGCGATGTGTTCTCCCGGCCAGGGGTAGAACAGATAGCCCGCTAGCCACAGTTGAGCGCTGAACTCCCCGATATCCAGTGCCGCCAGCGCTTCGCGACTTTCAGCGCGGGCGGAAATCGGCAATTGATGGTCGCTCAGATGGGCAAGCTTGCGATCCAGGCGGTCGTGGCAACCCGGCCCCAGCCAGTGCGCCGGGTCCTTGCCATTAGCTATTGCTGGCCCCAGATAGAGTTTGATCGCCAGTTCCAGGTGGTGCACCCCTTGCGCGTCACGCAAAAGGATATCCAACTCGCCCAAGGTGTGGCCGGCGGTGCGGATTGGCAGGTTCGCCGCAATCAACTCCACGCCTGGCGCCTGCTGCAAGGCAAACTGCCAAAGTCGTTCGTAGTATAGGCCCAGACGGCGAGTGGTGCCCTGGGCTAGCCATTGGCTCAGGGTGCTACTGTCGCCATCCAGGGCTTGTAGCCACTGCTGCAACCGCTCAGGATGCTGGACCCAGTCGCTGGCAGCCAGCGGATGGCGTTGCGGCCAAGGCGTTTCAACCAGCAGAGGAGGCGCGAGCAGGGTCCAGGCCAAGTCGCGTACTGCAGACTGGCGCAACTGGCGAGGCAAGTCGATCAGGCCGGGGAAAGGGTTCATCCAGCGAGCATAGTCGTTAAGCCTCCGGCCTTGGTGTTTTTCTCCGGCGTTTGCTGCCAGCTGGCGCTTTCGCCCATAATTGAACTCTTTGGCCAATTCGCCTTTTTACCCGCCGTAGTGCCTAGCAGGAGCCACATGGAGCAATTTCGCAATATCGGTATCATTGGCCGCCTTGGTAGCTCCCAGGTGCTCGATACTGTACGCCGACTGAAAAAATTCCTGCTGCAACGGCATCTGCACGTCATCCTCGAGGACACCATCGCCGAAGTACTGCCGGGCCACGGCCTGCAGACCTCTTCGCGCAAGTTGCTGGGTGAGGTCTGCGACCTGGTCATCGTGGTCGGCGGGGACGGCAGTCTGCTTGGTGCGGCCCGGGCCCTGGCCAAGCACAACACGCCGGTGCTGGGCATCAACCGCGGCAGTCTCGGGTTTCTGACCGATATCCGTCCCGACGAGCTGGAAGTAAAAGTCGCCGAGGTCCTCGACGGTCATTATCTGGTGGAGAATCGCTTTCTGCTCCAGGCGGAGGTTCGGCGTCACGCCGAAGCCATTGGCCAGGGCGACGCGCTCAATGATGTGGTGCTGCATCCGGGCAAATCGACGCGGATGATCGAATTCGAAATCTACATCGATGGCCAGTTTGTCTGCAGTCAGAAGGCCGACGGCCTGATCGTTGCCACCCCGACCGGCTCGACCGCCTACGCCTTGTCGGCGGGTGGGCCGATCATGCACCCCAAACTCGACGCCATCGTCATCGTGCCGATGTATCCGCACACCTTGTCTGGGCGACCGATCGTGGTCGATGGCAATAGCGAGCTGAAGATCGTGGTGTCCAAGGATCTGCAGATCTACCCGCAAATCTCCTGTGACGGCCAGAACCACTTCACCTGTGCACCGGGCGACACCATTACGGTGAACAAGAAACCGCAGAAGCTGCGCTTGATTCATCCGCTCGATCATAATTATTACGAGGTCTGCCGGACCAAGCTCGGCTGGGGCAGCCGCCTGGGTGGTGGAGGCGAGTGATGCTCGATCCAGCCCGTAGTTACGATCTGATTGGTGACGTGCACGGCTGTGCGCATACCCTGGAACGCCTGCTCGATGCCTTGGGTTACAAACGCCAGGGCGGGGTCTGGCGTCATGCTCAGCGCCAGGCACTGTTTCTGGGCGATATCATCGACCGCGGTCCGCGGATCCGCGAGGCGTTGCATATCGTCCACGACATGGTCGATGCCGGCCAGGCTCGTTGCATCATGGGCAATCATGAGTACAACGCCCTGGGCTGGAATACCCCGGCCTTGCCTGAAAGTGGCAAGCAGTTCGTGCGCGAGCATACCCCGCGCCACGGTCGCCTGATCTATGAAACCCTGACCCAGTTCGAACAGCATCCGGGCGATTGGCACGATTTTCTCGAATGGTTCTACGAGCTACCGCTGTTTCTCGATGCCGGGCGCTTCCGTCTGGTCCATGCCTGCTGGGACCCGCGGCTGATCGAACCGTTGCGCAAGCATCATCCCGATGGCTGTATCGACGAGCATTTCATCCAGGCTTCTGCCGAGCCTGAAAGCTTTGCGGCGACGGTCTGCAACCGCTTGCTGCGCGGCACCGACATGCGCCTGCCGGATGGTCTGACCCTGACCGGCGGTGACGGCCTGACCCGAGCCTTCTTCCGTACCAAGTTCTGGGAGGAAGACCCGCAGACCTACGGTGATATTGTGTTCCAGCCTGATGCCTTGCCCGAAAAAGTGGCTAGCACGCCGTTGAGCCACACGCAGAAGAATGCCTTGCTGCGCTACGGTGAAGACGAACCGATGCTGTTCGTCGGCCACTACTGGCGCAGCGGCAAGCCGGCGCCGATTCGTTCGAACCTGGCCTGCCTGGATTACAGCGCGGTGTTGTACGGCAAATTGGTCGCCTACCGTCTTGATGATGAAACTCGAATCGACCCACGCAAATTCGTCTGGGTCGATGTCGATCGGCCGGAGGCCAGTCAATGAGTGCAGTGGTGGTGTTACGGATGCCGTTGAACATCGACCTGAGCGGCTTTGTCGGCCTGTTGCGGCGCCTGCAGGTGCCACATCGGGTCAGCGAGGAAGGTGGCGAGCAGGTGCTGTGGGTGGCGGAAAACCTTGCCGAAGATGTGCGCGAGTTGTACCAGCGCTTTCCTCTGGGCGACGCTGACTTCCAACTGCCTGCCGATGCCGCCTTGGCGCCACCACCAAGGCCGCGGCTTGCCGAGCAGTTGCGCGCCAGCAAGGCTACCGCCGGGATACTTTTGCTGTGTTTGATCGTTGCCGGACTGACCAGCCTTGGTGACAACTTCGCCACCTTGAGCTGGCTGACCTTTCTCGATTTTCGCGTACAGGGTGATTACCTGTACTTCATCCCGTTGGCTACAAGCCTCGCCGATGGCCAGTGGTGGCGGTTGTTTACGCCGATGCTGGTGCATTTCGGCATCCTCCACCTGGCCATGAATGCCTTGTGGTATTGGGAGTTGGGGCGACGTATCGAGCTGCGCCAGGGATTCTGGGCGTTGCTGAGTCTCACCCTGTTGTTCAGCCTGGTATCGAACATTGGTCAATACCTGTTCGGTGGCCCGAGCCTGTTTGGTGGCCTGTCCGGGGTGCTTTATGGCTTGCTCGGGCATATCTGGTTGTACCAGTGGCTGGCGCCGAACCCGGTGTACAGGATGCCGCGCGGAGTGCTGGTAATGATGCTGGTCTGGCTGCTGTTGTGCTTGTCCGGACTGGTCAGCTTGCTGGGCTTTGGCCAGATTGCCAACGCCGCCCATGTCGGCGGGTTGTTGGTCGGTTGCCTCAGCGGGCTCTTGGGCGGGGCGCTGGCCCGGCGTAAACTTACGGCTTGATTTGGGAGACGCTATGTCCACTTTTGCGCAAATGATCGAAAACATCACCCCGGAAATCTACGCGAGCCTGAAACAGGCCGTGGAACTGGGCAAATGGGCGGACGGGCGCAAGCTCACCACCGAGCAGAAAGAACTGTCGCTGCAAGCGGTGATTGCCTGGGAAATGCAGAATTTGCCTGAAGATCAGCGCACCGGCTACATGGGCGCGCAGGAATGCGGGTCGAAGTCGGCGCCAGTCGAGAACATCCTGTTCAAGTCGGATGCGATCCATTGATCGAACTTGGCCGCGGCTCCATCAGTAAAATGTCGGCGCGTCTCGACGCGCCTGTGGTGCAGTACGCTTTTCGTCTGGGTGAGCAGGAAGTGCCGGTCAATCCGCTGATCGGCAAGACCCTGCGCCTGGAATACCTCGGTGCCATTCATTGCAACCACTGCGGTCGCAAGACCAAGACCAGCTTCAGCCAGGGCTACTGCTACCCGTGCATGACCAAGCTGGCCCAGTGCGATGTGTGCATCATGGCTCCAGAGAAATGCCACTACGATCAAGGCACCTGCCGCGAGCCCTCCTGGGGCGAGCAGTTCTGCATGACTGATCATGTGGTTTACCTGGCCAACTCTTCCGGTATCAAGGTCGGCATTACCCGTGCCACCCAGTTGCCGACGCGGTGGCTCGACCAAGGTGCAAGCCAGGCCTTGCCCATCGTGCGGGTCGCCACCCGCCAGCAGTCGGGGCTGGTCGAGGACCTGTTCCGTAGCCAGGTTGCAGATCGCACCAACTGGCGGGCACTGCTCAAGGGCGATGCCGTGGCGGTAGACCTGCTGGCGATCCGCGATCAGTTGTTCGACAGCTGCGCAGAAGGCCTGAGCTCACTGCAGGAGCGGTTCGGCTTACAGGCCGTGCAACCGTTGAGTGATGCCGAAGTGGTGGAAATTCGCTACCCGGTCGAGGCTTATCCAAGCAAGATCGTCAGCTTCAATCTGGACAAGAACCCCGTGGCTGAGGGCACGCTGCTGGGCATCAAGGGCCAGTACCTGATCTTCGATACCGGTGTGATCAATATTCGCAAATACACGGCGTATCAGCTCGCCGTGCATCAGTAAAAGGACCGCCACATGCGTACCGAACAGCCGCAAGTGATCTACCTCAAGGACTATCAGGCCCCCGACTACCTGATTGACGAGACGCACCTGACCTTCGAACTGTTCGAGGACCACACCCTGGTTCACGCGCAGTTGGTCATGCGCCGCAACCCCGCTCGCGGGGCCGGTTTGCCGCCGCTGGTGCTCGATGGTCAGCAACTTGAGTTGCTGGCTGTTTCCATGGATGACCACGCCTTGCAAGCGGCTGATTACCAGCTCGATGACAGCCACCTGACGCTGCAGCCCAACGCTGCCAGCTTCAAGTTGGACACCAGCGTAAAGATCCACCCGGAGAGCAACACGGCGCTCGAAGGCCTGTACAAATCCGGCAACATGTTCTGCACCCAGTGCGAGGCCGAGGGTTTTCGCAAGATTACCTACTACCTCGATCGCCCGGACGTGATGAGCAAGTTCACCACCACGGTGATTGCCGAGCAGCATCGCTACCCGGTGCTGCTGTCCAACGGCAACCCGGTGGGCAGCGGGCCGCAGGAGGATGGCCGGCACTGGGCGACCTGGGAAGACCCGTTCATGAAACCGGCCTACCTGTTTGCGCTGGTGGCGGGTGACCTGTGGTGTGTCGAAGACACGTTCACCCGTCAGTCGGGCCGCGACGTGACCCTGCGCATTTATGTCGAGCCGGAAAACATCGACAAGTGCCAGCACGCCATGACCAGCCTGAAAAAGTCCATGCGCTGGGACGAAGAGGTCTACGGTCGCGAGTACGACCTGGACATCTTCATGATTGTTGCGGTCAACGACTTCAACATGGGGGCGATGGAAAACAAGGGCCTGAACATTTTCAACTCCAGTTGCGTGCTGGCCCGTGCCGAAACCGCTACCGACGCCGCGCACCAGCGAGTCGAGGCGGTCGTCGCCCACGAATACTTCCACAACTGGTCGGGTAACCGGGTGACCTGCCGCGACTGGTTCCAATTGTCGCTCAAGGAAGGCTTCACGGTGTTCCGTGATTCGGAGTTCAGTGCCGACATGAACTCGCGTACGGTCAAGCGCATCGAAGATGTGGCCTACCTGCGTACCCACCAGTTTGCCGAAGATGCCGGTCCCATGGCTCACGCCGTGCGCCCGGAAAGCTTCATCGAAATCTCCAACTTCTACACCCTGACGGTTTACGAAAAGGGCTCGGAAGTGGTGCGTATGGTGCGCACGCTGCTGGGTGCCGAAGGTTTCCGCAAGGGCAGTGATCTGTACTTTGAGCGCCATGATGGCCAGGCAGTGACCTGCGACGACTTCATCAAAGCCATGGAAGATGCCAACGGCGTCGACCTGACCCAGTTCAAGCGCTGGTACACGCAGGCAGGTACGCCGCGGCTGGCGGTCAGCGAGTCCTACGACAGCGCCGCACAGACCTACAGCCTGACCTTCCGTCAGAGCTACCCGGCAACTCCGGACAAGGTCGAGAAGCAACCATTCGTGATTCCGGTTGAGCTGGGCCTGCTCGACGCCCAGGGCAACGACATCGAACTGCGCCTGCAAGGTGAAGCGGCTGCCGTCGGCACCTCGCGGGTATTGTCGGTGACCGAGGCTGAGCAGACGTTTACCTTCGTCGATATCGCGGCCAAGCCGCTGCCGTCGCTGTTGCGTGGTTTCAGCGCACCGGTGAAGCTGAGCTTCCCCTACGACCGCGATCAGCTGATGTTCCTCATGCAGCATGACAGCGACGGCTTCAACCGCTGGGAAGCGGGTCAGCAATTGTCGGTGCAGGTGCTTCAGGAACTGATTGCCCAGCATCAGCAGGGCGCAGCCCTGGTACTCGACCAGCGTCTGCTCACCGCCTTGGCCACAGTGTTGGCCAACGAGCAACTGGACCAGGCCATGGTCGCCGAGATGCTCTCGCTGCCGAGCGAGGCGTACCTCACTGAAATCAGCGAAGTGGCGGATGTCGATGCCATTCATGCGGCCCGTGAGTTCGCGCGCAAGCAGATCGCCGATCAGCTGTTCGACGCGTTGTATGCACGTTATCAGGCAAACCGCGGGGTCTCGCGCACCACCGAGTATGTCGCCGCGGCCGAACATTTCGCCCGTCGCAGCCTGCAGAACATTGCGTTGTCGTACCTGATGCTCAGTGGCAAGCCAGAAGTACTGGCTGCGACCCTGGAGCAGTTCGACGCTTGTGACAACATGACCGAACGCCTGACGGCGTTGGCCGTGCTGGTCAACTCGCCATTCGAAACCGAGCGGGCCAAGGCGCTGGAGGTCTTCGCTGAGACCTTCAAGGACAACCCACTGGTCATGGACCAATGGTTCAGCGTACAGGCGGGCAGCACCCTGCCGGGTGGTCTGGCGCGGGTCAAGGCACTGATGCAGCACCCAGCCTTCACCTTGAAGAACCCGAACAAGGTTCGTGCCTTGATCGGCGCCTTTGCCGGGCAGAACCTGATCAACTTCCACGCCGCTGATGGCTCCGGCTACCGTTTCCTGGCGGACCTGGTGATCGAGCTCAATGCGCTCAACCCGCAGATTGCCTCGCGTCAGTTGGCGCCGCTGACCCGCTGGCGCAAGTACGAAAGTGCCCGTCAGGCCCTGATGAAGTCAGAGCTCGAACGCATCCTCGCCTCGGGTTCGCTGTCCAGTGATGTCTATGAAGTGGTCAGCAAAAGCCTGGCTTGACCGCCTTGTGAAACAAGCGGGTTTACCTGGTCACGGCCGCTATGCGGACGTGACCAGGTAAACACTTGAGCCTGCTTTTGATTTTGATCTATCTGCTTGTTGTACCCCGCTTAACAAAACATAACGTCCCGTTCGTTGTCAGCCCTTCACAAACCCCGATAGGATGGCTCCCAGCTATTGCGGGGCTCTGGAACACGGTTTTTGGCAGTGCCTGCAAATAGATTGACCCAAATAACAATAATCGGGGAACAGATCTATGACCGAGCCATATATGGCAGGTACCGGTGGCGCATTGCACGCGCGCCCATGGACGTTGGCCGCCAGCGCTGCGCTGGTGCTGGCAATGGGGCTGTGGGCCAATACCGTCGAAGCGGCAACGTCTGCAGCGCCGGTTTACTCCACTGAATCGGCCAAGGCCGAAAAGAGCCTGTTGCTGGACGTGACCCGCGCAGGTGCTCGCTTGATCGCGGTTGGCGATCGCGGCCATATTCTCTTCTCCGATGACCAGGGCAAATCCTGGACCCAATCCAAGGTGCCGACCCGGCAACTGCTGACTGCTGTGTATTTTGTCGACGACAAACACGGCTGGGCTGTTGGCCATGACGCGCAGGTTCTGGTCAGCGCTGATGGCGGCGTCACCTGGACCAAGCAATTTGAAGACCTGAAGCGCGAAGCACCGTTGCTCGATGTCTGGTTCAAAGACCGCGACAACGGCTTTGCCGTGGGCGCCTACGGTGCGTTGCTGGAAACCACCGACGGTGGCAAGCAATGGAACGATGTGGCTGAGCGCCTGGACAACGAAGATCAACTGCATCTCAACGGCATCGCTCAAGTGAAGGACGCTGGCCTGTTCATTGTCGGTGAACAAGGCACGATGTTCCGCTCCGGTGATGACGGCCAGACCTGGCAGAAGCTCGAGGGCCCTTATGAAGGCTCACTGTTCGGTGTGATCGGAACCGCTCAGCCACGTACGTTGCTGGCCTACGGCTTGCGCGGCAACCTCTACCGTTCCACGGATTTCGGCGACAACTGGCAAAAGATCGAACTGCAAGGCGCGCGCGGTGCTCTCGAATTTGGCCTGGCAAGCGCTACGCTTCTCGATGATGGCAGCCTGGTACTCGTGGGCAATGGCGGTAGCGTCCTGCGCAGCACTGACGACGGCCAGACCTTTAGCGTTTTCAACCGTTCCGATCGTATCGCCCTGGCGGGCGTCACGGGCAAGAACGGCGGTGGCCTGGTGCTGGTTGGCCAGGGTGGTGTGCATCTGGCCTCGGCCCAAGGCGCCGAAGGGGTGCAGCCATGACTCAGCAGGAGCAGTTCAACATGAATCAGCAGCAACACCATCAGGATAAGGCGACGCTGCTCGAGCGTCTGATCTTCAACAACCGCCCGGTGGTGATTCTGATCTGCCTGCTGGTCAGTGTGTTCCTGTTCTGGCAGGCCACGCAGATTCGTCCATCGACCAGTTTCGAGAAAATGATTCCGCTCGAGCATCCTTTCATCGAGAAGATGCTCGAACACCGCAATGACCTGGCCAACCTGGGCAACACCGTGCGCATCTCGGTGGAAGCCACAGATGGCGATATCTTCAGCAAGGACTATATGGAGACCTTGCGCCAGATTCACGACGAGGTCTTCTACATTCCCGGCGTTGACCGTTCCGGGCTCAAGTCGCTATGGAGCCCGAGTGTTCGCTGGACCGAGGTAACCGAGGAAGGTTTCGCCGGCGGCGAGGTCATCCCCAACACCTACGACGGTTCGGCTGATAGCCTGGAGCAACTGCGTAATAACGTACTCAAGTCCGGACAGGTCGGACGCTTGGTTGGCAACAACTTCAAGTCGAGCATTATCGACGTGCCGTTGCTGGAGTCTTATCCAGACCCGCAAGACCAGAGCAAGTTGATCAAGCTCGACTACCAGCAGTTCTCCCACCAGTTGGAAGAGAAGATCCGCGACAAGTTCCAGGCTCAGAATCCCAATGTCAAAGTGCACATTGTCGGTTTTGCCAAAAAGGTCGGTGACCTGATCGATGGCCTGCTGATGGTGGTGATGTTCTTTGGCATTGCCCTGGTAATCACTTGGGTGCTGCTGTACTGGTTCACCTGGTGTATCCGCAGCACCATTGCCGTATTGATCACGACGCTGGTCGCCGTGGTCTGGCAACTGGGGCTGATGCATGCGGTGGGCTTCGGGCTCGATCCCTATTCGATGCTGGTGCCGTTCCTGATCTTCGCTATCGGTATTTCCCACGGTGTGCAGAAGATCAACGGTATCGCCTTGCAATCGAGTGATGCCGATAACGCCCTGACGGCTGCACGCCGTACGTTCCGGCAATTGTTCCTGCCGGGGATGATCGCGATTCTTGCCGATGCAGTGGGTTTCATCACCTTGCTGATCATCGACATTGGCGTGATCCGGGAACTGGCCATTGGCGCCTCCATCGGTGTCGCGGTAATCGTGTTCACCAACCTGATTCTGCTGCCGGTGGCGATTTCCTATGTCGGTATCAGCAAGAAGGCCATTGAGCGCAGCAAAAAGGACGCGACTCGTGAGCATCCGTTCTGGCGCCTGCTGTCGAACTTCGCCAGCGCCAAAGTTGCACCGGTGTCCATCGTCCTGGCCCTTCTGGCCTTCGGTGGTGGCCTGTGGTACAGCCAGAATCTGAAGATCGGCGACCTTGACCAGGGCGCACCGGAACTGCGTCCGGACTCGCGCTACAATAAGGACAACAGCTTCATCATCGATAACTACTCGACCAGTTCGGATGTGTTGGTGGTAATGGTCAAGACCCCGACCGAGGGTTGCTCGATCTACTCGACCATGGCGCCGATCGACGAGTTGATGTGGAAGATGGAGAACACCCCGGGCGTGCAGTCGGCAATTTCCCTGGTCACTGTGTCCAAGCAGATGATCAAGGGTATGAACGAAGGCAACCTGAAATGGGAAAGCCTGTCGCGTAACCCGGATGTACTCAATAGCTCGATTTCCCGTGCAGATGGCCTGTACAACGCCGACTGCTCGCTAGCACCGGTGCTGGTGTTCCTCAACGACCACAAGGCCGAGACGCTGGATCGTGCAGTAAAAGCCGTGCAGGAGTTCGCCGACACCCACAACAAGGAGGGCCTGGAGTTCCTCCTGGCGGCCGGTAACGCAGGCATCGAGGCGGCCACCAACGAAGTGATCAAATCGGCGGAACTGACCATTCTGATCCTCGTGTACATTTGCGTGGCGGTGATGTGCATGATCACCTTCCGCTCGTTCGCTGCGACCCTGTGCATCGTCCTGCCGTTGGTACTGACCTCGGTGCTGGGTAATGCGTTGATGGCCTTCATGGGGATTGGCGTGAAGGTGGCAACCTTGCCGGTAGTGGCGCTGGGTGTGGGGATTGGTGTCGACTACGGCATTTATATCTACAGTCGCCTGGAAAGCTTCCTGCGTGCCGGGCTGCCATTGCAGGAAGCCTACTACCAGACCCTCAAGTCGACTGGCAAGGCGGTGCTGTTCACCGGTCTGTGTCTGGCAATCGGCGTGTGCACCTGGATTTTCTCGGCGATCAAGTTCCAGGCCGACATGGGCCTGATGCTGACCTTCATGCTGCTGTGGAACATGTTTGGGGCGCTGTGGCTGTTGCCAGCGCTGGCGCGCTTCCTGATCAAACCAGAAAAAATGGCCGGCAAGGCCAGCAACTCGATCTTCGCGCACTAAGCGCATCGACAAGCGAGGCAAGTCGACTGGACTTGCCTCGCTATGCTTTCAGGTATCATGCATTTTTACCTGACGATACTGTGCAAAATGACAACCCTTTCCCAAGTCCTGCAAACCTGCGACATGCTCTTGATCGATGGTTTGCATGCTTTCGACTTCACCTTCGACGACAGCGGTCTGCAGATCGAGTGCATGGACGGCCGCGCCCTGAAGAAGTGGTCTTTCTCCCCTGAGCAAATCGCCGCCGCCCGTGCGCAGGGCGAGGATTGGTTGCTGGCTGCCGACACCGCCGAGCATCGACTAGTCTGTATGAGTGCCTTTCGCGCCCCGGACGAGGATGACGATGAAACGCCAGCTGACGACCCTGCTGCTAGCTAGTGCCATGAGTGTGTTGGTCAACGCCCACGGCGCGCAACTGCTGGTAGGTAGTTACACCGATGGCTCCAGCGAAGGGATCTACCGCTACGCATTCAATAGCGAAAGTGGCCAGATCGACGCCAATCCGTTGCAGGTGCTCAAAAGTGAGAATCCGTCGTGGTTGACGTTGTCGGTCGACAATCGCCTGTTGTTCGCCGTTAACGAAAATGGCGCTGGCAAGGGCCAGGCCAGCAGTTTCGCCATCAGCAAAGACGGTGGTCTGAAACCGCTCAACCAGATCAGCAGCGGCGGCGATGAGCCGACCCATGCCAGCCTCAGCCATGACCAGCGTTATCTGTTGGTTGCCAACTATGGTGTACAGCCAGATCCTGGTGGAAGCCTGAGCGTATTACCGGTAGCCAAGGATGGGAAGTTGTCCGCCTCGGTGCAGCAGGACCGACACAAGGCCAGCGGTGCAAACCCGCAGCGCCAGGCCGGGCCGCATGTGCATAGCGTGGTGCCCTCCCCAGACGGGCATTTCGTGTTTGCCAGCGACCTGGGCGCCGACAAGGTGTTCATCTATCGCTACGACGGCGCCAGTCCGAAACATCCGTTGAGCCCAGCCAACCCGCCGTCGATCGATCTGCCGCCCGGCAGCGGCCCACGTCATCTGCTGTTCAGCAGCGATGGCAAACAGGCTTACCTGACTCTGGAAATGAGCGCGCAGGTAGTGGTCTTCGAGCACAACGACGGCAAGTTGATCGAACGCCAGCGCTTGCCATTGACCGAACAGAATGATGCCTCTGCCAAGGCTGCCGGTGCCTTGCACCTTTCGGCTGACGGACGCTTTCTGTATGTCAGCAATCGGGGTACGGCCAACGAACTTCTGGTCTTCGCCGTCGATGAGGACACCGGCAAGCTGATGCAAGTGCAGCGTCGCAGCGTCGAGGGGGATCACCCGCGGGAATTCGCCCTGGATCCGACGGGCAAGTTTCTTCTGGTCGCCAATCAGAAGAGTAACGAGATTGTGGTGATACGCCGCGACCCGCGCAGCGGCATGTTGGGAGAAACCCTGCAGAAGCTGCCCCAGAGCGCGCCCTCGGATCTGAAGTTCATCGATTGACTATCGATAGCCTTGATAGTGGCTACTGCTGCAATGAATTTCTGTGCGCCGCGTCAGCGGCGTAAGTTTGAACCACGGCCTGCAACGGCCATTTCAAACCACAGACTTCGAGATCAGCGCCATGAATTTCAATCTTTTCCCTGTCATCGCCGCTTCCGCCATTTCTGCTTCGGTTGTGTTGCCTGCACACGCCCAGGTTGAAATCAGCGAGCGTAAATCCTCAACCCTCAGCTACACCCAGAAGTACCTGCAACAAAGTGCCAACTTCTACGCCGCGCTCGACCACAAGGCGCCTCTGCCTTGAGTCAACGAGTAGAAATACCAGGTGGTCGCACACATCTCATCGCGCCATGATGGCCTTGAACAGTGCCGAGTCCAGCCAGTCCTGTAGCCAGGCGCGCAGGTGAGGGTAGGGGGCACTGGCGAACCAATGCGGCTCGACCCCGGCGAACTGGCGCATTAGCGGCAGTAACGCTGCATCGGCGAGACTGGGGTGGTCGGCGAGCAGGTACGGGCGCTGGCTTAAAAGCGTTTCAAGTTCCGCAAGCCAGACCTCGGCCTGTTGACGATAGTGCTCGCGAGAATGCTGCGGGTAGCGCTCAGCGTATTTGTACAGATTGACTTGTACCTTGAAGTCCCGGTCGTTACGCGCAATCAGCGCCTCGGCTGCTTGCGCCGCCTGTGGATCGGCGTGCAGTAGCCAATCTTGGGGGTCATTCCAGGCCAAGGCCCAGCGCATGATATCCAGGCTTTCATCGAGCACCTGCTCACCCGTGCTCAATACCGGCACCGTGCCTTTGGGCGAAAGCTCAAGCAACTCTGCCGGCTTGGCCTTGAGGCTGACTTCACGAGTTTCCACCGGGCATTCGCTGTAGTGAAGCGCCAGGCGGGCACGCATGGCCCAGGGGCAACGGCGGAATGAGTAAAGAATCATCCGCTGACCTCCACGGTACTCAAGCCATTGCCCTGGCGACGTACTTGAATCTGAACCGGAATGCGTTCGTGCATTTCCTGCACGTGGGAAATTACCGCCACTTTGCGGCCTTGGGCCTGCAAGCCATCAAGGGCATCCATCGCCAATTGCAGCGACTCCGGGTCAAGGCTGCCGAAGCCTTCGTCGATGAACAGCGATTCGATGCGCAATGTGCTCGAAGCCATCGATGCCAGGCCCAGTGCCAGGGCCAGCGACACCAGGAAGGTTTCGCCGCCGGATAACGAGTGGACTGAGCGCAGTTCATCACCCATTTCGGTATCCAGCACCAACAGTCCGAGCAGACTGCCGCCGCGCTTGAGGCGATAGCGCCGTGCCAGTTGGCGCAGTTGGGCATTGGCGTGGTGTACCAGTAGGTCGAGGTTGTAGCCTTGGGCAATCTTGCGGAAGGTGTCGCCGGTAGCTGAGCCGATCAGGGCGTTGAGTCGCGCCCAGCGTTGCCACTCGCTGTAGGCCTGGGCCAGGCGCTCGGCCAAGGCCTGGTTGGCCACCTGACGACGCTGGTCGTCGGCCTGCTCGGCACGCAGTTCGGCGCAAACCTGCTCGCTGGCAGACAGTTGTTCTTGCAGCGTGAGCAGGGCTTGTTGCAGTTCTTCGGCGGGAATTTCCAGCGTGGCCAGGGCTTGGTGCTGTTCCAGGCGCTGCTGGCGTTCGGTGAGCAGGATCTGCGCTTGCTCCAGGGCCTTTTCGCTGTCCTGCAAACCCTGGCGAAGCTGACTGACGGCTTGATCATCCATGGCCAGCAGTTGTTCCAGGCCGCTGTCGTCCAGCTCTGGGTGCTGTTGGCGCCATTGCTCGATTTGCCCACGAACCTCGGCATGCTCTTGCTCCAGGGCGCTTAAACGCTCGCCCTTGGCTTTCAGTTCGGCGGTCAGTTCGATCAGTTGCGCCTGGGTTTGCTGCAATTGTTGGCCCGCCTGGGTGACTTGCTCGCGCGCCTGCTCGACAGACTGTTCCAGGTGCTGCTGCCAGTGTTCTGCACTCGATTGCTCACCGAGCAGGCCGCTCAGGCTGGCTTGACTCTGTTGTTGTTGACGCTCGAACGCGGCGAATTGCGCCTGAAGCTCTTGCTGCTTTTGCGCTCGTGCCTGTTGCTGGAGTTGAGCTTTGTCCAAGGTTTGCTGACGCTCGCTGTATTCCTCCTGCTCGTCTTTTTGCCGTTGCAGCAGTTCCAGGCGCTGGGCCAGTTGTTGGTCCAGACGCAGGAAGGCTGCTGCCGGTTCACGGCGCAGTTCGTCAAGGGTGTCAGCGGGTAACAGCGTGGCAAAGCTTGCCAGCTCCTGCTCCAGACGCTCTTGATCGGCGCCCAGGGCTTGCTGCTGTTGCTGCAGATGCTGCTGGGCCTGTTGGTCGACATCTTTAGCGGCCTGCATCTGGTGTTGCAGCCGTGCAGCGTCTTTTTGCAGGGTCAGCAGGGTGCTCTGGCGCTGTTCGTCGCGGCTGATATCGTCACTCAGGCGACGTGATTGCAGGTCCAGCCAGTTCCAGCGCTGGTCGGGTTCCTGATCGGACAGCACGCTGTACAGTGAGTGCGCCTGCAGCTTGGGGTCCAGGCCTTGCAGTTGCTCGCCCAATTGCTCCTGCTGGTGTAGGTATTCCTTGACCTGGCCATTGATGCCGCCCAACTGGGTGCGCAACTCGTCCAGTTGCTTTTTCAGCTCATCGACCGCGTTCTGGGCGTTGCGTTCTTCATCCTGATCGTATCGGCCGAGGCTCTGCAACAGGGCTTCGGGCTGATGATAGGGATGCTCCTGGCTGCCACATACCGGGCACGGCTGGTCGTTTTCAAGCTGGGCACGGAGGTCTTCGACGCTCTGGCTGCGGGCCAGTCGCTGACGTTCCAGCAGCTGCCGGGTGACCGTGAGGGATTGTTCGGCAGTCGTCAGCCGGCTCTTGGCGTCGAGGCCAGCGCTGATCAATTGTTCACGCTGCTTCAGGGCCGCCTGCTGGCGCTCGCGCAGGGCGGTGAGGCGCTGCTCGAGATCCTGCTGCTGACGCCACAGATGGTTGAGTTCGTCGACCTCGCGCTGCTGCTGGCGATTTTTCTGCAGCAGTTCGCCCAGCAGGCCGATCTGCTCTGCCATTGCTTCGGGTTCAGCTTGCGCTTCATGGTAGAGCAAGGCGATGGCGGCTCGTTGTTGCTCAAGCGCTGCGCTGCTCTGATTGACCCGGTCCTGTAGCGCGGGCAACTCGGCGCGGCCCTGGTTCAAGCGGTTGCCCAACTGCATCAGTTGCTGCAGACGATCGCGATAGGCGTTCCAGGCGTCTCCCAGGCTGGCAAGGGAGACGCTGTGCTCGAGTTGTTCGCTGATCTGACCGAGGCGCTCCTGGGTCAGGCGCTGCTGTTCGGTCAGGTGCTGCAACTGCTGCTGGCCATCGCTGCTCGCTTGGTCTGCCTGCTGCTTGAGTGATTGGCAGTTGCCAAGTTCCTCCAGCACGCGCGCCAGGGTGTTCTGTTCGGTAAAGGCCTGGCGCAGCAGGGGAGCACTTTCTGTGTGTTCGGCCAAGGCCTGGCTGAGAGCCTGCTGGGCGCTCAGTTGTTCGCTGTGCAGTTGTTGCTGACGTGCCTGTAGCTCGCCATGCTGTTGGCTTGCACTGCTGATGCTGGCTGCCAGAGGCGCGAGCTGTTGGCTCAATGCCTGCTGGCGGGAGAACTGGTGACGCTGCGGGGCAAGCTGCTCAAGGCGTGCCAGATTCAGGCGTTCGCTCTGCAGACTTGCGCTGTGTTGTTGAGCGCTGTGCAGTTGATCGGTGCTGGTGTGCACCTGGTTTTGCAGGAGCTGCAATTCATCCAGCCATGCGCGTTGCAGCTCGAGCTGACGCAGTTGCGACTGTTCGCCTTTCAGGCGTTCCAGGGCCTGGCCGTAGCGCAGGTCGAGATCGGCGCGCGCCTCGGCAGCCATCGGCATGACCCCAGCGGCTTGGTCCTTCAATGCCTTATGGGCTTCTTCGGCTTCTTTGTTCTTGCTGAAGGCACGGCGTCCCAACTGGCTGTAGACTGCTGTATTGGTGAGCTTTTCCAGCAATTCGCTGCGATCTTTGTCATCGGCTTTGAGGAAGGCGCTGAATTCGCTTTGGGCCAGCATCACGGCGCGGGTGAACTGTTCGAAGTTAAGGCCCAGGCACGCTTCGATCAATTGCTTGTATTCGCCTTTGCTCTGGTTGCTCAGCAGTTGCTCGCTGTCCAGGTCGTGCAGGCTTTGTCGGCTGCCTTGCAGCTTGCCATTGGCTCTGTCACGGGCGCGGTTGGCTTCCCAACGCGCTCGGTAGCGTCGGCCGTCGATGCCGACGAAATCGACTTCGGCAAAACCGCTGCCTGTCCCGCGACGCAACAGGGTGCGGGGATCGCTGGTGAGAATGTCACTGTCGATTTCCGGCAGCTTGGTTTCGCGACCGATATTGTTCAGGCGCGGTACCGAGCCAAACAGGGCTAGACACAAGGCATCGAGCAGGGTGCTCTTGCCGGCGCCGGTGGGTCCGGTAATGGCGAACAGGCCGGCGCTGGCCAGCGGCTCGGCGGTAAAGTCGATTTCGCACGGGCCCGCCAGGGAAGCCAGGTTCTTCAGGCGAATGGCAAGAATTTTCATGGCTGCTCCTCCTGTTGCTGAACGTCCTGTAACAACAGGGCGAAGTCGGCCAGGGTCTGTTCGTCCACCGGGTTGCCATAAGCCTGAGCCCAGGCCCGACTGAACAGTTCCTGCGGCGTCATCTGCCCAAGCTCCACCAGGGTTTGGGCGTCGATTTCTTCACCGCTGTGGTTCCCCGCGTATTCAGCACCAATACGTACAAGACGCACCGCCTTGCCGTGCAGGGCGCTTTCCAGTTGCTGGCGCAGATCCGGCTGCGGCTCGTCCAGGCGCACGCGTACTTCCAGCCAGGGCTGGCGCTGCGGGTCATCCAGCAAGTCAACCACCGGCAGTTCGGCCAGTTGTTCGAGTATCTCTGCCAGGGGGGCCGGCCCCAGTCGCTGCAGGTGAACGGCACGAGGTATCAACCTTGAGTCGACGCTGAGCAGTTGGCTGCCTTCAAGTTCGATCTCGAGAATCTGGTGCTGATAGGCGATTTCGGAAAACGACAACGGAATGGGTGAACCGCTGTAGCGGATGCGTTCTTCGCGATTGACCCGCTGGGGCTTGTGCAGGTGGCCGAGCGCGACGTAGCTGATGTCCTTGCTGAACAGACTGGCGGGCAGGGCTTCGGCATTGCCGATGATCAGGCTGCGTTCGGAGTCCTCCGAGACCGAGCCACCGGCCATGTGTGCATGGCTGATCGCGATCAGCGCCTGGCCCGGCTTGCGCCGTTCCAGCGCGGCTTCGATCAGACGCTCATGCACCTGGGCGATACCGCGCAGGTAGTCATCGCCCAGGTGCGCGCCAGTGACTTCAGCGGGTCGCAGAAAGGGCAGCGCCAGGCACCAGGCTGCCACTTTGCCACGGGCGTTGGTCAGTGGGATCAGCAGGCGATCACTGTCCAGAACGCCATCGTCAAGCCACTGCACACGGCCCAGAGCATGGGTGCGCAGGCGTCGCATCAGCGGCGCCGGCAGCTCGATGCGCGAGCCGGAGTCGTGGTTGCCGGCAATCATCACGATATTCAACTTCGGCTGCTGCTCGTGGGCCTGGACGATAAAGTCGTAGAGCCGTTCCTGGGCTTTGACCGGCGGGTTGACCGTGTCGAAAATGTCGCCCGCGATCAGCAGCGCATCCGGTTGGCGCAGTTTGAGTTGGCCAAGCAACCAGTCAAGGAAACAGCCGTGTTCGAAGTCGCGTTCCTGGCCATGCAGGGCTTGTCCCAGGTGCCAGTCGGAGGTGTGAAACAGACGCATGAAGGGTTCCGCAGATTACTGGCGCAACGCTTGGGGCGTCACGCCTTTGGGTTATTTGGGGTACAACGGCGGCAGGCTGCCGTTTTCGTTCGCAGTCGGCTGGATCTGTTCAGCTGCCGGGATGGTGCCGATGGCACGCCAGAGTTCATCACCTTGCCAATACTGCCCGCTTTCGCTGTAGAGGGCACCATTGAGGCCGTCCAAGGCGTCGGACAACGGTATGAAACGGGCGGCCATCTCCGCCAGGGTTTCCGGTTGCTGGCGAGCCCAGGCGTCCAGGGCCTGGCGGGTGGCCTGAGGATCATTGGCCTGGCATGCGCGCTTGAGGTCATCGAGCAGGGTGCGTGGGCTCGGGCCGGTCTGGGCAGCGCGCAGAACCGCCGGTTGTGAACGGGCGCGCCACCATAGGACAAAGCCGAGCAGCGTGGTCAGGGCGAATAAAAGGGTACTCAATTGCCAAGGCCAGAGTGGGCGTGTGGTCACTCTGACCGGATCGATATTGGTCGGCTTGTCGGCGCTCAGGGCCGGGTTGTCCTGAATTTGCAGGCTGCGCGCTGGCAGGCTGCTGTGCTCCAGGTGATCTTCACGGGTGTTCCACCAGTACACCTCCTGGGCGGGAAGTTCCAGGCTGCCGCTGTGGGTCGGGACCAGGGCTTCCCGTTCTTCACGAATCCCCAGCAAGCCTCGGTCGGTAACCTGATTGCGCAATTGCGGCTGGTCAGGGTAGCGGCGCAGGCCGGTGACTTCGATGGCCGGCAAGGGGGGTAACTGCGCGCTGGAAAGACCTTCGGCTTGCACGGTCACGGTGCGCGTCAGCGAGTCGCCGATCTGAGTCTGTTGTTGCGCAGGATCAGGGCTCCAGTGCTCTTCGAGGCTGAGGTTGCTGGTCGGCAGCCAGGGCGCATTGGCCGGGTAGTCAGCCGGGATCGGGTTGACGGTCAGCACCAGGGGCGTGGAACTGACCTGAACGTGCTTGCCGACCCTGGGCGCGTTGAGCTCTTGCTCAGCATCGTTTTGGGCAGCGGTAGCGCTGAACACCAGGGTCGGAATGGTGAGGTCGCCGCTTTGCTGGGGATAGACTGCATAGCGCATTTCGATCACACCATGGCGCACGCCATCGATCTGTTTTTCGAACGTACGCGATTCGCCCAGCGGTTCGACTTTGGCGTTGGCGATTTGCAGCGGGCTCAAGCTGCTGTCGTCGTACAGCGGCACCGAGTGGTAGATGCTCAGGGTCAGTACCGCTTGCGCTTGTACGTAGACTTCAGGTTGGTCGAGGCTGGCATCGATGAATACCGGGCCGTGGTTCTCGTTGTTGGCTTCCTGAGTCAGCACTTGCAGACTGATCGGCTCGCTGTGCAGTTCGCCTATTTGCAGAGCAGGAATTTCCATACTGCCGCTTTTTCGCGGTAGCAGGGTGATGATCCAGCGAGTCCCGGCGGCGCTCTGATCATCAAGGCTGTTGAGGCTGTTGACCTGGCGGGTATCGCGGACTTCGAAGTCGGCATTCAACGGTGTCAGGTCCGGTTTGCCAAACTGGGTCACGTCTTGGGTCTGCAGGGTCAGCTCGAGCGTTTCGCCGGCATTCAGACGCGCGCGATCAACGCTGGCAAGCAGCGTTGCGGCTTGAATCTGCAGGCTGAAAATGAGGCTGAGTAGCAGAAAACAGAGGCGACTCATCGATGGGATTCCTGATGTTGTTGCTGTTCGTACCAGAATTTACGCCGCAGCAATTCTGCCGGGTTGTCCGGAATCTGTCGTAGCCATTGTTCCAGTGCCTGACGCTGTTCAGCATCCAGGGTGCTGTCGAGTGGGCGCTGGGGGGGGCGAGTAGTCTCTTCGTCGTCGCCTTCGCCGGACACATTCTGCGCCTGTTCGCTGGGGTTGCTTTCATCCTTGCTGGTTTCACTGGGCTGTTGCGACGGTTGTTCGCTGGCCGGGTCCTGGTTGTTCTGCGTGCTGCTGGTGTTGGTTTGCGCGCTGGGGTCGCTCTGCTGGCTTTGTTCAGGCGTTCGTGCCGGCTGCTCGGCTTGACGCTGTTGCAGCAGTTGTTCGACCAGGGCTTTGTTGCTCAGCGCCGGTTGCAATTCCGGTTGCCGCTCCAGCGCCTGTTCATAGGCATCCAGTGCCGCTTCAAGTTCCCCGCTGCGAGCCAGTGCATTGCCGCGATTGAAATGGTCAGCCGCACTGTTGCCTTGGGCGAACAGGCGCGCGGCACCCTCGTAATCACCCGCTTCATAGAGGGCCAGGCCCTTCCATTGACGGTCCTCAAAGCGTTGAGCGGCGTCGTTGGGTCGGCGTTGCTCAAGGAGCCTCTGCCCCTGCTGGTCGGGACGTAGCCACAGGTCACTGAATTCGAAGGCATAGCTCGGTTGCGGGAGTACCAGCAGCAGTGGCAGGCAGAACAGCCAGCCGCGGCGACCGGCGCAGGCGGCCAGCAGCAACAGGGGCAGCAGCAGCCAGTAGCCCTGGTCGGCCCAACTGTCCAATTGCAGGGTCTGACCGTCATCGCGCTGGCTTTTCGGGTTTTCGAACAGACGTAGCCCGCGCAGATCGAGGTCGTCGATGCGGGCGTTGCGGTAGCGGCCACCGGTACTGGCGACAAATGCCCGGAGGCTGGCGCTGTCCAGGCGCGGCATGAGGATGCCACCCTGGTCGTCCTTGAGGAATTCTCCATTGGCCTGCTTTACGGGCGCGCCTTGGGCGGTACCGATGCCGAGCATCAGCAGGCTGGGGCCCTGGCGCCCGAGGGTCTGGTTGATGCCCTCACGCTCCTGTGGGCTCAAGGATGAGCCTACCAGCAACAGGCGTCCCTGGCCGAGGCCGGCTTGCGCCAGCAGGGCGAGTCCTTTACGTACGGCAAGGTCCGCGCGCTGGCCGGATTGGGGCATGATCGAGGGGGTAAGGGCTTCGAGCAAGTTGCGGCTGGTGGCAAGGTCGTCCGACAGCGGAACCAGGGTATGAGCGCTACCGGCATAGACGATGATTGCCGTCTGGCTGTCGCGGCGATGCTCCAGCAGATCGAGGATTTTGCGTCGGGCCTGCTCCAGGCGGTTGGGCGCAACATCCTCGGCGAGCATTTGCGGCGTCAGTTCGAGCAGGACCACCAGCGGGTCGGCCGGGCGCTGGCGGGTTTCTTCCAGGCGTTGCCAACTGGGGCCGACCAGCGCCAGTACCGTGATCAACCAGGCCAGCCCCAAGGCTATCCACGGCAACTTGCTGTTGCGACCGTTGCCGCCGCCCAGGAGCACCGCGTGGAAGCTGGGGGGCAGAATCATCTGCCAGCGCCCGGCGCGCTTTTGCCGGTGCCAGAGCTTGAACAGCAACCAGGCAAGCAGCGGCAGAACAATCAGCCAGGCAGGGCGCAGCCATTGCGGCCATAGCTCGATCATCGGCGTCTCCTCAGGCGCAGACGCGCCAGTCGTTCACGCCACTGCGGATGCGGGACCAGAAAATTCGGTCGGCGCAGCAGACGATGCAACCTGTTGTCCGGCCATTGTTCCTGGATTACCAGCAGCACGCTGAGCAATAGCGCCAGAGCTAGTGGCCAGCTATACAGCGCATGGGCAGTGCGCGCCTGGGTCGGCTGCTGGGCGACGGGTTCAAGCTGGTCCAGGGCTTCATCAATGGCCAGCAACTCCTCGCCATCATGGGCACGGAAGTAGCTGCCCCCGGTAAGGTTGGCAATTTCCTTGAGTGAGGCTTCATCCAGGTCCAGGCTCGGGTTGAGCCCGAGTAAACCGGCGGTGCCGGTTTCTTCCGGATCGGCACCAATGCCGATGGTGTAGATTTTCACGTTTTCCTGGGCTGCCAGGCGCGCCGCCGTCAGCGGATGGATCTGCCCACCGTTGTTGGCCCCGTCGGTGACCAGCACCAGTACGCGGCTCTGTGCCGGGCGTTGACGCAAACGCTTGAGTGCAAGACCAATAGCATCGCCAATGGCGGTGTTTTTGCCGGCGATGCCAACCTGTGCTTCATCGAGGAAGGTGCGCACGGTGTGTCTGTCGAACGTCAGTGGTGCTTGCAGGTAAGCTTGGCTGCCGAACAAGATCAGGCCGACGCGATCGCCCTGACGCGCTTCGAGAAAGTCGCCGAGCAAGGCCTTTACCAGTGTCAGGCGGCTGACCTCGTCGTCCTGCCACTGCATGTCTGGGAAGTCCATGGAACCGGAAACATCCACGGCCACCAACAGGTCGCGGCCGCTGGCCGCTACCGGCAGCGGTTCGCCCAGCCACTGCGGGCGGGCTGCGGCCAACAGTAACAGTAGCCACACCAGCACAAACGGCGCCTGTTGGCGCCAGGTCGGCAGATTCAGGCGGGCGCGACGGCCGGCCAGGCCTTCCAGCTCATTGAGGAAACTGACTTTGAGCACCGGCTCGCCGCTGTCGGCAGCCGGCAGCAGCAAGCGCGCCAGCCAAGGCAGCGGCAAGAGGACGAAAACCCACGGCCAGGCCAGTTCAAACATGTTTGCGAATCCAGGTTTCGACGGCTTGGTTGAGGCCGGCGATGGCCTTGTCATCAAGTTTGCATTCAGGCTTGTATGCCCCCTCGACCAACACCATCCAGCGGGTCAGACCGGCCGCCGGGCAACGGTTGTCGAGAAAGGCCAGCCACTGGCGACCGTTGAGGGTGTGGCTGTGGCTGCCGGGGTAGTGATTGCGGCACAGGCGTTTGAGCAGGGCGTTGATTTGCTGCAACCAGGCGCCGGCCGGCTGTCCGTCGTAGGGTTTGGGGAGGCGCGCAAGCTCAGCCAGTGCTTCGATGCGAACCGGGTCCAGGGGCATTTCTGCGCGGGCCATGGGCTTTCTACCTGGCCGCCAGTGACGCAGCCGCCACATGCCCCAACCGATCAGCGGCAGCAGCGCCAGCAGTACCCACCAGCCAGGCGCCAATGGCCACCAGCCAATGGGTGGCGGGGCAATCAGTGGCTGCAGTTGGTCCAGTGGGTTCACTGGCCTTTCCCCGGTCGTTGCGCGTTGAGGTACTCGCGCAATTGCTCGATCATTTCGCTTTGTGTGCTCAACGGCATCAGCACCACCCGCAGTTTTTGCGCCAGCAATTCCCAGCGCTCGATTCGTGCCTCGCTCTGTTGACGGTAGCTGCGACGCAGGGTCGGGTCGAGGGTGTCGAGTTCCAGTTGCGCGCCGTGTTGGGCGAAACGCAGGAGTCCGGCGGCGGGCAGGGCGTGGTCGAGGGGGTCCGATAACGGCAGCAGGAGCAAGTCGCAGTGGCGCGACAGTAGGCTCAATTGCTGCTCTACCGCCGGGCTCAAAGCCCGCTCGTCGCAGATGATAATGGCCAGGCTGCCTGGACGCAGGACTTCTCGGGCGCGACGCAGAGCCAGGCCCAGGCTGTCGGCCTGGGGTTGGGCTTCGGTATGCAGGGACTGGTTGACCCGAGCCAGGCGGTTGAGCAGTTGCAATAAGCTTTGCTTGCTGCGCCGTGGCTTGATCTCGTAGTGCTCGTTGTCACCGAACACCAGTCCGCCAATGCGATCGTTGTGACCCAGGGCGGCCCAGCCAATCAGGGCGGCCGCCTGGGCGGCGAGCACCGACTTGAACATCAGCCCCGAACCGAAGAACAGCCGTTGGCTTTGCTCGACCAGAATGAAAATCGGCCGTTCGCGTTCTTCATGAAAGAGCTTGGTGTGGGGCTCCTGGGTACGTGCGGTGACTCGCCAGTCGATATTGCGCACGTCGTCGCCGGCTTGATAGACCCGTACCTGATCGAAATCGACACCGCGTCCACGCAGCTTGGAATGGTGCAGGCCCACCAGCGGGCTGCGCTGGCCTGGGCGCGAAAACAGTTGCACCTCCCGCACACGATGACGCATCTCGATCAGCTCAGCGAGGCTGATACGGATTCCGGGCGCGGCCAACAAATGTTCGGGCATGGGTTCAGGCGACGGCTACGACGTCGAGGATTCGCTGGATCACTCGGTCTTGATCGATTCCAGCGGCCTCGGCCTCGAAGGAAAGAATGATGCGATGACGCAATACATCGAACAGCACTGCCTGAATATCTTCAGGGCTGACGAAGTCGCGACCGGCCAGCCAGGCATGCGCACGCGCGCAGCGATCCAGGGCGATGGAGCCGCGTGGGCTGGCGCCATAGGCAATCCAGTCAGCCAGTTCCAGGTCGAACTTGCCCGGGGTGCGCGTGGCCATGACCAGTTGCACCAGGTATTCCTCTACCGCATCGGCCATGTACAGGCCGAGAATTTCCTTACGGGCTGCAAAAATCGCTTGTTGGCTGACCCGTCGCTCAGGCTTGGTTTCACCATTGAGCGCTTCGCCCCGGGCCTGCTGAAGAATCCGGCGTTCCACGGAGGCATCCGGGAAACCGATTTTCACATGCATGAGGAAACGATCGAGCTGGGCCTCAGGCAGCGGGTAAGTGCCTTCCTGCTCGATGGGGTTTTGCGTGGCCATCACCAGGAACAATGGTGACAACTCGTAAGTGCTGCGGCCAACACTGACCTGGCGTTCGGCCATGGCTTCGAGCAATGCCGACTGGACCTTGGCTGGGGCGCGGTTGATCTCGTCTGCCAGTACCAGGTTGTGGAAAATCGGGCCTTGCTGGAAGACGAAACTGCCGGTTTCCGGGCGATAGATTTCGGTACCGGTGATGTCCGCCGGGAGCAGGTCGGGGGTGAACTGGATACGGTGGAACTGGGCTTCAACGCCTTCTGCCAATTCCTTGATGGCCTTGGTCTTGGCCAGGCCAGGAGCGCCTTCGACGAGCATGTGGCCGTCGGCTAGCAGCACGATGAGCAGGCGCTCGACGAGCTTTTCCTGGCCAAGGATCTGGGTGGAAAGAAAAGTGCGCAGCGCGATCAGCGCCTCACGGTGTTCCATCGTTGAAGGTTCCTGGACAAAAGCCAGGGCGTGTCGCAAAAAGCGCCCGGGCGGGGGCTGATACTTTAATCCATCCGGGGCCCTGGCGACTAACGGCGTCGCGTAAATTTGTGCAAAACCAGGTCTTGCCCGGCCTGTACGAGCGGATTTCTCCGCGAAGGACCACAGCGCAGTCAAAAAAGGCTGAATCTGCATTGCGGTCCGCCGCGGAGATCTCCACAGGGGTATTGCTCAGTTCTTGAAGCTGGAGTGCTTGCGGCCCTGGTCACAGAAGGCGAATACCACTACCAGTACCGCAGCTACAGCCAGGATCACCGCTACACCATCGGTAGAGTGCGTGGCGGAGCTGGCCACCAGCGCCAGGCCACCAAGCGGCGCCAGGCCGCCGGCCACTGCGGTGCCAATCTCGCGGCCGGTGCCGAAGCCCGAGGAGCGAGTCTGGGTAGGGAACTGACGACTGAGGAACGAGCCCTGAGGCGCAAACATCATCGGCGCAAGGATGCCGGTACCGATCGCGATAGCCAGGTAGATCATCATCGGTTCACCGGTATTGAGCAGGGCCAGGAACGGGTAGGCGAACAGCATCGAAAGCATCCCGCCGAGCATCAGTACGGTCTTGCTGCTCCACTTGTCGCACAGCCAGCCGAAACATGGCACGGCGACGATAGCCACCAGACTGGCGATCGTGACCGAAAGCGAAGTGACATGGGCTTCGACACCCTTGTACTGGGTCAGGTAGGCGAGCGAGAAGGTTTTGAAAATGTAGCTCAGGGCGTTGTAGCCAATGGCGACGAAGAACACCACCGCCAAGCCTTTGAGGTCATTTTTGAACAGCAGCTTGAGCGGTGATACCTGGACTTTGTCCTTGCTTTTGTCCAGTTCTTTGAAGTCCGGGGTTTCCGGAATGCTGCGGCGAACCCACAGGCCGACCGCGACCAGTACGATGCTGCAGATGAACGGGATGCGCCAGCCGCCGGAGAGCAGGAAGTCGTTGCCGTTCATGGTCAGCACATACACCGTCAGCGACGACAGCAACAAGCCCAGGTTCAGGCCCAGGGCCGGCCAGGCACCCTGGCTTCCGCGCTTGCCTTCACTGGCGTGTTCATAGGAGGTGACTGCTGCGGCGGAAAGTTCGGCACCAGCACCCAGGCCTTGGATAATACGAACCAGGACCAGAATGATCGGGGCCCAGATGCCGATGGAGGCATAGCTTGGGATCAAACCGATCAACATGGTGCACACGCCCATCAGGCAGAAGGTGATGACCAGCACCTGCTTGCGCCCGAAACGGTCACCCAGGTAGCCGAACAGGATGCCGCCGAAAGGCCGGGCGATAAAACCGATGGCAAAGGTGGAGAAAGCCAGCAGCGAGGCCACGGCAGGATTGCTTGGATCGAAGAAAACCTTCGAGAAGACAATCGCCGCCATGGTGGCGTACAGGTAGAAGTCATACCACTCCAGCATCGAGCCGAAGATAGTGGCAGCGGCCACCTTGCGCAGGCGCTTCTTGTTCTGTTCCGGGGTTTCTGTCGCAGCCGCAGCTGCCTCATGTACCGTCATCAGCGAGTTCCTTTTTGTCTTTGTAGTTATGATCTAAAGCGGGTTCTAAAGCGGATTTCAGCGACTTTTGAAGATCCTCTCGGCGATCATCTGGCCGATCGGGATCGCCGAGGTTGCGGCAGGCGAGGGGGCATTGCAGACATGCACCATGCGCGGCGTCTCGGCGAACAGAAAGTCATGGACCAGGGTGCCGTCGCGCATTACCGCCTGGGCGCGGATGCCGGCCTCATAGGGGAGCAGGTCTTCAATGTTCAGGGATGGGCAATATTTGCGGCATTGCTCAAGGTAGCCGCCCTTGAACAGGGAGTTTTTCATCTCGGTAGTGCCGGAGCCGAGGTTGGCCCAGATGGTTTTCCAGAAGCCGGGGAAGCGTGCGTACTCGGCGACGTCGCGCCAGTTGATCGAGAACTTGTTGTAGTTCTCCCGGCCCAGGCCCAATACCGCGTTGGGGCCAACGGTGACGCTGCCGTCGATCATGCGGGTCAGGTGCACGCCGAGGAACGGCAGCTCCGGATCGGGAATCGGATAGATCAAATGATTGACGATGTCGTTCTTGCTGGCCGGCAAACGGAAGTATTCGCCACGAAACGGGATGATCTGATGATCGATCTTGACCCCGGCCAGTGCCGCCAGGCGATCCGACTGCAGGCCGGCGCAGGCCACCAACTGGCGGGTGCGCCAGGCTTTGTCGTCGCTGCTGATGGTGACGCTGTCAGTGCTTTCGACAATTGCGCGCACTGTCGTTGACAGGTGTATTTCGCCCCCCGCGGCCTGGATTACGCCGGCCATGGCCTGGCACACCTGCTTGTAGTCAACGATGCCGGTGGCGTCGAGAAACAGTCCGCCCAGACCGACGATGTTCGGTTCGCGACGTTGCAACTCGGCAGCGTCCAGGCGCTCGACCTTCAGGCCGTTCTGCTGTGAGCGCTCATACAGGGCTTGCATACGTTGCACTTCCAGCGGCGTGGAGGCCACCAGCAGTTTGCCGCAGACATCGAACTTGATCTTGTGCTCGGTGCAGAACGCCTTGGTGGCCTCGGCACCGCGCTTGCACAAATCAGCCTTGAGACTGCCTGGCGCATAGTAAATGCCAGCATGAATAACGCCGCTGTTGTGACCGGTCTGGTGCCTGGCAAGGCTGGCTTCTTTTTCCAGGATCAGCAGGGAAGCGCCGGGCTGGCGTTCGAGTAGCGCCATGGCGGTGGCGAGGCCAACGATGCCGCCGCCGATGATGCAATAGTCGTAAATCATGCAGGTGTCACCTTGGCTTGTTCTTATCAGAGAGTCTGCTTATCAGGTTGTCAGACTAAGTAGGTCAAACAAAAGGCGCTGTCAGCCAGCGCCCGCTATCTACGGCACGGTGCAAATTTCAATTGATGTTGGGTAGTTCCAGCTTCAGACGTTTTGCCGAGGCATGCAGGTGAGCCTCGGCGCACGCGGCGGCGGTGTCACGGTCGCCATCGGCAATGGCCTGGTACAGCGCCTGGTGCTCGCGGTTGGCATCGGCCGAGCCCCCTACCGAATGGGCGGCCGAGTTTTCCCAGGCGGTCTTGCGGGCGGCAGCGAGTTGGCCACGAAGAAAGTCGTGGAAAGCCACGAAGTAATCGTTTTTGCTGGCTTCGGCGATGGCGCGGTGAAACTCGACGTCGGCGGCAGCCGCTGCAGCAAAGTCACTGCGTTTATCGAGCATTTCCTGCAAGGCTTTGTTCATGCGAGCGAGGTCGACAGCATCACGGCGCTGGGCGGCAACCGAGGCGGCCTGGGTCTCGATCCACAAGCGCACTTCGAACATCTGCACCAGGTCCGGGCTGCGGCCTTGAGCGGAAGGGAAGCGGAAAACGGTACCGGTTGGGGTTTGCGATATGTACGACCCCAGGCCACGGCGGGCGATCAATACACCATCGGCCTTGAGCTGGGCCACTGCTTCGCGCACCACCGAGCGACTGACGTTCAGTTGCTCGGCCAGTTGCTGTTCGGTGGGCAGGCGCGATTCGGCGGCCAGCCGCCCGGAATCGATCTCTGCACGGATGGCACCGACGACGCGTTCTACCAGCGTATCGGGGCGCTGAAGCTCAAGCATGGGGTATTGCTCATTAATCAGGTTGTCAGACAATGCCTTCGAGGCGGTTTCTTGTCAAGAAATCGTCGTCGCTATTACAGCTCGCTGACGTAGGTGCCGGTGCCGTCGAGCATGTTGCGCAGGGTTTCTTCAACCTCGGCAAGGTCTGTGCCGTCGCTGCTCAGGCTGATTTCCAGATGATCATCACCATTGAAGACATCGACATCGCCGGGGGCTACTTCGATCAACAGGCGCTTGGCACTGAGTGTGACTTTCAAGCCGTCGATGGTGCAGGGCTCGTCGTCCAGGGTGATGTCCACCGTGTCTTCGTCCGGGTAGCGGGTCATCAGGAACATCTGGCCCTTGTCACTGTGGCAGCACAGAGTGGCCATGTTGTCTTCTTCATCATCGCAGGGGGTGGCGAAGAGCAGGGCGGTGGTCAGTTGCATGGGCGGCTCGATCAATAAGTTGGAAGACGATTCTGACAGTCTTCGGCCTGTGTATAAACGTGCAGTTGCACCTCAATGACCGAATATGTCGCAGCGCTGCAAGCAGGGGCGGGCGAGCACTCGTTAAGCTGCGCTGTCGATGGTCACCCGTAAAGACACAGCTCGTTGAAGCAGTCGTTTTTGCAGATGCCCATCCGCGGAATTGGTAAATGTGACCAATGAGTCGCGTTTTGCGCCTGTTCTTATGGTTTTACCGTCTTCCTGCTACGGGTTGGCTATCGTTGATCCGTAGATGGCGGACGTGCGCGACGCTTCACTCAAAAACAAGCCCAGCGGAGTACCACAGATGGCGTTTTTCACCGCAGCCAGCAAAGCCGACTTCCAGCATCAACTGAAAGCGGCCCTGGCGCAGCACATCAGCGAACAGGCACTGCCACAAGTGGCGTTGTTCGCCGAACAGTTCTTCGGCATCATCTCTCTTGACGAACTCACCCAGCGTCGCATGTCGGACCTGGCCGGTTGCACCCTCTCTGCCTGGCGTATCATTGAGCGCTTCGACGCTGCCCAGCCGCAGGTTCACGTTTACAACCCTGACTACGAACGTCACGGTTGGCAGTCGACCCACACAGCGGTCGAAGTCCTGCACCATGACCTGCCTTTTTTGGTCGACTCGGTACGCACCGAGCTCAACCGTCGCGGCTATAGCATCCATACCCTGCAAACCACTGTCCTGAGCACCCGTCGCGGGGCCAAGGGCGAGCTGCTGGAAATTCTTCCCAAGGGCACTCACGGCGAAGGCGTCTCGCAAGAATCGCTGATGTACCTGGAAATCGACCGCTGCGCCAATGCCGCCGAACTCAATGTGTTGACTCGCGAGTTGGAACAGGTACTGGCCGAGGTGCGTGTCGCTGTAGCCGATTTCGAACCCATGAAGGCCAAGCTGCGTGATTTGCTGGCGCTGGTCGAGCAGACGGCCTACGCCCCGGCCCAGGCTGAGAAGGCCGAGGTCAAGGACTTCCTGGAGTGGCTGCTGGGCAACCATTTCACCTTCCTCGGTTATGAAGAGTTCGTCGTCCGCGCTGACGCCCAGGGCGGTCAACTGGTTTATGACGAGCAGTCATTCCTGGGCCTGACCCGCTTGTTGCGCGCCGGCCTCACCGCTGAAGACCTGCGCATCGAAGATTACGCGGTCAACTACCTCAACGAACCGTTGCTGCTGTCCTTTGCCAAGGCCGCCTACCCAAGTCGCGTACACCGTCCGGCTTACCCCGACTACGTTTCGATCCGCCAACTGGACGCCGACGGCAAAGTCATCAAGGAATGCCGCTTCATGGGCCTGTACACCTCTTCGGTGTACGGCGAGAGCGTGCGTTCGATCCCGTATATCCGCGGCAAGGTGGCAGAAGTCGAGCGCCGCTCCGGTTTCGATCCCAAGGCTCACCTGGGCAAGGAGCTGGCTCAGGTGTTGGAGGTGTTGCCGCGCGACGATCTGTTCCAGACGCCGGTGGATGAGATGTTCACCACCGTGATGTCGATCGTGCAAATCCAGGAACGCAACAAGATTCGCGTGTTCCTGCGCAAGGATCCGTACGGCCGTTTCTGCTACTGCCTGGCCTACGTCCCGCGGGACATCTACTCCACCGAAGTGCGGCAGAAGATCCAGCAAGTATTGATGGATCGCTTGAAAGCCAGCGATTGCGAGTTCTGGACCTTCTTCTCGGAGTCGGTGCTGGCGCGGGTGCAACTGATCTTGCGCGTTGATCCGAAAAACCGTATCGACATCGACCCGCAGCAGTTGGAAAACGAAGTGATCCAAGCCTGCCGTTCGTGGCAGGACGACTATGCCAGCCTGACCGTCGAAAGCTTTGGTGAAGCCCAAGGCACCAACGTCCTGGCTGACTTCCCGAAAGGTTTCCCGGCCGGTTATCGCGAGCGTTTCGCTGCGCATTCGGCTGTGGTCGACATGCAGCACCTACTGAACCTGTCCGAGCGCAAACCGCTGGTGATGAGCTTCTACCAGCCCCTGACCCAGCTCGGTG
The DNA here is from genome assembly GCF_036324085.1 of Pseudomonas auratipiscis. Taxonomy (NCBI): domain Bacteria; kingdom Pseudomonadati; phylum Pseudomonadota; class Gammaproteobacteria; order Pseudomonadales; family Pseudomonadaceae; genus Pseudomonas; species Pseudomonas auratipiscis. Next base: position 26,634 of record NZ_JAZDCU010000024.1, on the reverse strand, counting down.
AGCGCCAGTTGCACTGCAAGCTGTACCACGCCGATACGCCGCTGGCGCTGTCGGACGTGCTGCCGATCCTGGAAAACCTCGGCTTGCGCGTGCTTGGCGAGTTCCCGTATCACCTGCGCCATGCCAATGGTCGCGAGTTCTGGATTCACGATTTTGCCTTCACCTACAGCGAAGGTCTGGATCTGGATATTCAGCAGCTCAATGACACCCTGCAGGACGCCTTTGTCCATATTGTCCAAGGTGATGCCGAAAACGATGCCTTCAACCGCCTGGTGCTGACGGCCGGCCTGCCATGGCGCGATGTGGCACTTCTGCGTGCTTATGCCCGCTACCTCAAGCAGATCCGCCTGGGCTTTGACCTCGGGTACATCGCCAGCACCCTGAACAACCACACCGACATCGCGCGCGAGTTGACGCGGTTGTTCAAGACCCGCTTCTACCTGGCACGCAAGCTGAGCGGCGATGATCTCGACGACAAGCAACAACGTCTGGAGCAGGCCATTCTGTCGGCCCTGGATGATGTGCAGGTGCTCAACGAAGACCGCATCCTGCGTCGCTACCTGGACCTGATCAAAGCCACCTTGCGTACCAACTTCTACCAGACGGACGCCCAGGGCCAGAACAAGTCGTACTTCAGCTTCAAATTCAACCCCAAACTGATTCCGGAACTGCCCAAGCCGGTCCCCAAGTTCGAAATTTTTGTCTACTCGCCACGCGTGGAAGGTGTGCACCTGCGCTTTGGCAACGTCGCCCGGGGTGGTCTGCGCTGGTCGGACCGCGAGGAAGACTTCCGCACCGAAGTGCTGGGCCTGGTAAAAGCCCAGCAGGTGAAGAACTCGGTCATCGTGCCGGTCGGCGCTAAAGGCGGCTTCCTGCCACGTCGTCTGCCGCTGGGTGGCAGCCGCGACGACATTCAGGCAGAAGGCATCGCCTGCTACCGGATCTTCATTTCCGGTTTGCTGGATATCACTGACAACCTCAAGGACGGCGCACTGATTCCGCCGGCCAACGTCGTGCGTCACGACGATGATGATCCTTACCTGGTAGTGGCTGCCGACAAAGGCACCGCGACCTTCTCCGATATCGCCAACGGCATTGCCATTGATTACGGCTTCTGGCTTGGCGATGCATTCGCCTCCGGCGGTTCTGCAGGCTATGACCACAAGAAAATGGGTATCACCGCCCGTGGTGCCTGGGTAGGCGTGCAGCGCCACTTCCGTGAGCGCGGTATTAACGTCCAGGAAGATCCGATCACTGTGGTAGGTGTCGGCGACATGGCCGGTGACGTGTTCGGTAACGGCTTGCTGATGTCCGACAAGTTGCAATTGGTGGCCGCCTTCAACCACCTGCATATCTTTATCGACCCGAACCCTGAGCCGGCCAGCAGCTTTGCCGAGCGCAAACGGTTGTTCGATCTGCCGCGTTCAGCCTGGAGCGACTACGACACCAGCATCATGTCCGAAGGTGGCGGGATCTTCCCGCGCAGCGCGAAAAGCATCGCGATCACCCCGCAGATGAAAGAGCGTTTCGCCATCGAGGCCGACAAACTGACCCCGACCGAATTGCTCAATGCCTTGCTCAAGGCGCCGGTAGACCTGCTCTGGAACGGCGGTATCGGCACTTACGTCAAGTCCAGTGAAGAAAGCCACGCCGATGTTGGCGACAAGGCCAACGACGCCCTGCGGGTCGATGGCAACGAGTTGCGTTGCAAGGTGGTGGGCGAGGGCGGCAACCTGGGCATGACTCAATTGGGTCGTGTCGAGTTCGGTCTCAATGGTGGCGCCACCAACACCGACTTCATCGACAACGCCGGTGGCGTGGACTGCTCCGACCATGAGGTCAATATCAAGATCCTGCTCAACGAAGTTGTGCAGGCCGGCGACATGACCGAGAAACAGCGTAACCAGTTGCTCGGCAGCATGACCGACGAAGTGGCGGGCCTGGTGCTGGGTAACAACTACAAGCAGACGCAGGCTTTGTCCCTGGCTGCTCGTCGTGCCCGTGAGCGCATTGCCGAGTACAAGCGCCTGATGGCTGATCTGGAAAGCCGTGGCAAGCTGGATCGTGCCATCGAGTTCCTGCCAACTGAAGAGCAACTGGCCGAGCGCCTGGCGGCCAATCAGGGCCTGACCCGTGCCGAGCTGTCAGTGCTGATTTCCTACAGCAAGATCGACCTCAAAGAAGCGCTGCTCAAATCTTTGGTGCCGGATGACGATTATCTGACTCGCGACATGGAAACCGCGTTCCCGCCGTCGCTGGTGAGCAAATTCGCCGAGGCGATGCGTCGTCATCGTCTCAAGCGTGAAATCGTCAGCACCCAGATCGCCAACGATCTGGTCAACAACATGGGCATCACCTTCGTTCAGCGTCTGAAAGAGTCCACCGGCATGAGCCCGGCGAATGTCGCGGGTGCGTACGTGATTGTGCGGGATATCTTCCACCTGCCGCACTGGTTCCGTCAGATCGAGGCGCTGGACTATCAAGTGCCTGCTGAAATCCAGTTGACCCTGATGGACGAACTGATGCGTCTTGGGCGTCGGGCCACCCGTTGGTTCCTGCGTAGCCGTCGCAACGAGCAGGACGCTGGGCGCGACGTAGCACACTTTGGGCCGAAAATCGCAGCCTTGGGTCTTAAGCTCGATGAGTTGCTCGAAGGGCCGACCCGTGAGCGTTGGATGACCCGTTACCAGGGCTTCGTCGATGCGGGTGTGCCGGAGTTGCTGGCGCGGATGGTTGCCGGTACAACGCACCTGTACACGTTGCTGCCGATTATCGAGGCATCCGATGTTACCGGTCAGGATCCGGCTGAAGTGGCCAAGGCGTTCTTTGCGGTTGGCAGTGCGCTGGATCTGACCTGGTACTTGCAGGAAATCAGTAACCTGGCGGTGGAGAACAACTGGCAGGCCCTGGCTCGCGAGGCGTTCCGCGATGATATCGACCTGCAGCAGCGGGCGATCACCATTTCGGTGTTGCAGATGGCTGATGCTCCGGAAGATATGGATGCCCGGGTCAATCTGTGGCTGGATCAGCACCGTGTGATGGTCAATCGCTGGCGTGTCATGCTTGACGAGTTGCGGGCTGCCACGGGGACTGATTACGCCATGTACGCGGTGGCGAACCGCGAACTGGTGGATCTGGCCATGAGCGGGCAGGCGGCGGTAGTGCCTTCCTGACGTTGCGCTGAAATGAAGAAGCCCCGGCATTTGTCGGGGCTTTTTTTGTTTGATGGTTTTGCGATTTGTTTGGGGGTGGCTCCAGTAGCGCCACGGCATCAAATGGATATGCCCATCGCCACGTGTGCCACCCTTACTTGAACCGCCGCTCCACACCTTTCTCGACCAGAATCTTCGCCGCAATCTCTTCAACCGAAAAATGCGTAGAGTTGATGTTCGGAATGTTTTCGCGGCGGAACAGATTCTCCACCTCACGCACCTCGAACTCGCACTGGGCGAAGCTGGCATAGCGACTGTTAGGCTTGCGCTCATGACGAATGGCGGTCAACCGGTCCGGGTCGATGGTCAGACCGAACAGTTTGTGCTGATGGTTTTTCAAGGCCTGGGGCAGTTGCAGGCGCTCCATGTCGTCCTCGGTCAACGGATAGTTGGCCGCACGGATGCCAAATTGCATGGCCATGTACAGGCAAGTCGGCGTTTTGCCGCAGCGCGAAACCCCTACCAGGATCAAGTCCGCCTTGTCGTAGTAATGCGTTCGGGCGCCATCGTCGTTGTCCAGCGCAAAGTTGACCGCCTCGATACGCTCCATGTAGTTGGAGTTGCCGCCGATGGAGTGCGACTTGCCCACCGAGTAGGAAGAATGCGCTGTCAACTCCTGCTCCAGCGGGGCCAGGAAGGTCGAGAAGATATCGATCATGAAGCCATTTGAGGTCGCCAGGACCTCACGGATATCCTGATTGACGATCGTGTCGAAGATGATCGGCCGAACACCATCCTTTTCTGCGGCGCTGTTGATTTGTTGTACCATCACCCGCGCTTTTTCCACGCTGTCGATGTACGGACGTGTGAATTTATTGAACGGAATGGTATCGAATTGCGCGAGAAGACTTTGTCCCAGCGTCTCGGCTGTAATGCCGGTGCCATCGGAGATAAAGAAAGCAGATCGTTTCATTTGCGCCTTGGGCCTTAAGCTGATGACAATTCTTGGATATGATAGGTTCGGTTTACCGAACATCGCGTTCGGCATTCTCACTTATTTTCCAGGTCCAGGCCACAAGCGCCCAGTCAAGCCAGAGTAGGCAGGCGGGCGACCTGAGCTTTTCCAATACAGTTAGTGGAGAGATCACCTTGGTAGAGTACGTAGTTTCCCTCGATAAGCTCGGCGTCCATGATGTGGAGCACGTGGGGGGCAAGAACGCATCCCTCGGCGAGATGATCAGTAACCTCGCGGGCGCCGGTGTATCGGTCCCCGGCGGCTTTGCCACTACGGCTCAGGCGTACCGTGATTTTCTCGAGCAGAGTGGGCTCAATGCACAGATTCACGCCGCGCTCGATGCGCTGGACGTCGATGACGTCAATGCCCTGGCCAGAACCGGTGCCCAGATCCGCCAGTGGATCATGGAAGCCGAGTTTCCCGAGCGTCTGAACGAAGAGATTCGCAGCGCATTTGCCGAGATGTCCCAGGGCAACCCGAACATGGCTGTGGCCGTACGTTCCTCGGCTACCGCCGAAGACTTGCCAGACGCCTCGTTCGCCGGCCAGCAGGAAACGTTCCTGAACATCCGTGGTGTCGATAACGTCATCCGCGCGGCCAAGGAAGTATTTGCTTCCCTGTTCAACGACCGCGCCATTTCCTACCGTGTCCACCAGGGCTTCGATCACAAGCTGGTAGCGCTGTCGGCGGGTGTGCAGCGCATGGTGCGTTCGGAAACCGGAACTGCCGGGGTCATGTTCACCCTCGACACCGAGTCGGGCTTCCGTGACGTGGTCTTCATCACTGGCGCCTACGGCTTGGGCGAAACCGTAGTGCAAGGCGCGGTAAACCCGGACGAATTCTACGTCCACAAGGGCACGCTGGAGGCTGGCCGTCCCGCTATCCTGCGCCGTAACCTGGGCAGCAAGGCCATCAAGATGGTCTATGGCGAAGAAGCCAAGGCTGGCCGCTCGGTCAAGACCGTTGATGTCGACAAGGCCGACCGTACCCGTTTCTGCCTGAGCGACGCTGAAGTCAGCGAACTGGCCAAGCAGGCGATGATCATCGAGAAACATTACCAGTGCCCAATGGACATCGAGTGGGCCAAAGACGGTGATGACGGCAAGCTGTACATCGTTCAGGCGCGTCCTGAAACCGTGAAGAGCCGCGCCCAAGCCAACGTCATGGAGCGCTATCTGCTCAAGGAAACCGGCACAGTGCTGGTTGAAGGTCGTGCCATTGGCCAGCGTATTGGCGCCGGCAAGGTCCGTATCATCAAGGACGTCTCGGAGATGGATAAGGTCCAGCCAGGCGACGTGCTGGTCTCGGACATGACTGACCCGGACTGGGAACCGGTGATGAAGCGCGCCAGCGCCATCGTTACCAACCGTGGCGGCCGTACCTGCCACGCAGCGATCATTGCCCGTGAACTGGGTATTCCGGCTGTAGTGGGTTGTGGTAATGCCACCCAACTGCTGCAGGAAGGCCAGGGCGTGACCGTATCCTGCGCCGAAGGCGACACCGGTTTCATCTTCGAGGGCGAACTGGGCTTCGACGTTCGCAAGAACTCGGTCGATGCCATGCCTGATCTGCCCTTCAAGATCATGATGAACGTCGGCAACCCGGACCGCGCGTTCGATTTTGCCCAGTTGCCAAACGCCGGTGTCGGCCTGGCGCGCCTGGAGTTCATCATCAACCGCATGATCGGCGTGCACCCCAAGGCGCTGCTGAACTACGCCGGCCTGCCGGCAGAGTTGAAGGAAAGCGTCGACAAGCGCATTGCCGGCTACAACGATCCAGTTGGCTTCTATGTCGAGAAACTCGTCGAGGGCATCAGCACCCTGGCTGCAGCGTTCTGGCCGAAGAAGGTCATCGTGCGTTTGTCGGACTTCAAGTCCAACGAATACGCCAACCTGATCGGCGGCAAACTCTATGAGCCGGAAGAAGAAAACCCGATGTTGGGCTTCCGTGGTGCCTCGCGCTACATCAGCGAAACCTTCCGTGACTGCTTCGAACTCGAGTGCCGTGCACTCAAGCGCGTGCGCAACGAAATGGGCCTGACCAACGTCGAGATCATGGTGCCGTTCGTGCGTACCCTGGGCGAAGCCAGCCAAGTGGTCGACTTGCTTGCTGAAAATGGCCTGGCCCGTGGCGACAACGGCTTGCGCGTGATCATGATGTGCGAGCTGCCGTCCAATGCCATTCTCGCCGAAGAGTTCCTTGAGTACTTCGACGGCTTCTCCATCGGTTCCAACGACCTGACTCAGCTGACCCTGGGCCTGGACCGTGACTCAGGCATCATCGCTCACCTGTTCGACGAGCGTAATCCTGCAGTGAAGAAGCTACTGGCCAACGCCATTCAAGCCTGTAACAAGGCGGGCAAGTACATTGGTATTTGCGGCCAGGGCCCATCCGACCATCCGGATCTGGCCAAGTGGCTGATGGAACAGGGCATCGAGAGCGTTTCGCTCAACCCGGACTCGGTACTTGAGACCTGGTTCTTCCTGGCTGAAGGTCAGGCAGCGAACTGATGTGCTGAACCGGAACCTTCACCTGGCCGGAGGTCGGTGAAGGTTTCGACCGTATTCCAGGGCGTGTTCCAGTGATGGTTCCCGCCCTTTTTCGTGCAAGAAACCTATGCAAAGCAGCAGTACTCTTTTTCCCGTGGCCTTGCTAAGTGCCGAGCGACGGGGTGATCTGAGCGAAGACGTCTACCGGATCAAGGCCGGTAACAGCCCCGATCGCACCGTTGAACTGGCGGTCACCCGTCTTGGACTGTCGGATCAGCCCGAAGTACGTGGTGTGCCAGTCATTCTGCTGCATGGCAGTTTTTCCAACCGACGATTTTGGTATTCGCCGCGAGGCATCGGCCTGGGCGCCTATTTGGCGCGCGCCGGTTTCGATGTCTGGATTCCGGAAATGCGCGGTCATGGCCTGTCGCTGCGCAATCGCAACTATCGCCATAATCGCGTCGCCGACTATGCCCACTATGACTTGCCAGCAATCGCTGCCTTTGTCAGTGAGCAGTGCGGTCGTGCTGCGCACTGGGTCGGCCATTCATTGGGTGGCACTACTCTGGCCGCTGCTCTGGGTGGCAAGTATCTGGGGGCCGAGCAAGTGGCGAGTGCCGCGTTTTTTGGCACGCAGGTCAGCCGTACCTACTGGCCGTTGAAATTTCCGCCAGTGGAGTGGGGCGGGCGTCTGCTGCTCAAGCGCTTTGCGCAAATTTCCGGTTCAAGGCTCAAGCGCGGGCCGGAGGACGAGCCTATTGGTCTAGCGCTGGAAAGCATGCGCTGGTTTGGCCTGTTCGGACGCTTTGGCGAAAAAGACAATGACTGGTGGGCCGGCCTTGCCGAGATAGACGTGCCTGCGCTGGTTGTCGCCGCTGCCGGTGATTATCAGGACCCGGTGTGGGCGTGCCGCAAGTTGTTCGAGCAGTTGGGTTGCGAACACAAGCAGTTTGTCCGTCTGGGGCGTGAGGAAGGCTTCGACAATTTTGGTCACGTCGATATGCTGGTCAGCAAGCCGGCCCAGGTGCAAGTCTGGCCGCTGGTTCAGCGCTGGCTGCACAATCCGCTATCGCCCGTGCTCGAAGAAGGCGTACCAAGCGTTTCGCCTGCGCCTGGTTATCGTTAAGATGACTAAAGCCGCATCGCTGCACCTCGTCTCATCAATGACACTGTGACATCTATATCCATTGTCTTGGCAACCGACAGGAGTTACCCATGCATTACCTAACGCCCGATTTGTGCGACGCCTACCCGGAACTGGTACAGGTGCTGGAGCCGATGTTCAGCAACTTCGGTGGTCGTGACTCCTTTGGTGGACAAATCGTTACCATCAAATGCTTCGAGGACAACTCTCTGGTCAAAGAGCAGGTTGACCATGATGGCAAGGGCAAGGTGCTGGTCGTAGACGGCGGTGGATCGCTGCGTCGGGCGCTGCTGGGCGACATGCTCGCGGAAAAGGCGGCAAAGAACGGCTGGGAAGGTCTGGTGATCTATGGTTGCATTCGTGACGTGGATGTCATTGCCCAGACCGATGTCGGTGTGCAGGCTCTGGCCAGCCACCCGATGAAAACCGACAAGCGCGGCATTGGTGATCTTAACGTTGTGGTGAGCTTTGCCGGCGTAACGTTCCGTCCGGGCGAGTACATCTACGCTGACAACAATGGCGTTATCGTGTCGCCAAGCCCGTTGAAAATGCCGGAATAAACGCTGGATCCGCAAAGTGGAGCAGTAATGTTCGAGGAAGAAAACGCGCAGTGGGGGCTGGTTCATGCCCTGGTGCTCGATGGCAAGGGCGGTGCGCGTTCGATAGCTCGAACCGAACTCAACGACCTGCAGTTGCAGCCTGAGCAGAGCCTTTGGCTGCACTGGGACCGTAGTCATCCGCAAACCCGTACCTGGCTGCGGCATGACAGCGGCGTGAGCGAGTTTGCCTGCGATTTGCTCCTCGAAGAAAACACCCGCCCGCGGCTGCTGGCCCTGCCCGAGGAACAGATGTTGTTGTTTCTGCGCGGCGTCAATCTCAATCCGGGGGCGGAGCCAGAAGACATGGTCTCCGTGCGTATTTTCGCCCAGGCGCAACGCGTGATCTCGCTGCGCCTGCGGCCTCTGCGCGCCAGTGACGAGGTGTTGCAGCAACTGGCAGACGGCCGCGGGCCGAAAACCGCTTCCGAACTGTTGTTGAGCATGGCGCAGTTGTTGACGGAGAAGGTCCAGGCGTTGGTCAGCGACTTGTCTGAAGTGGTCGATCTGGAAGAAGAGAAGCTCGAAGCCGACGCCCGTTATGCCCCAGAGCAGGGTTCCTTGCAGCAGATTCGCCGTCGCGCTGCGGGTCTGCGGCGCTTTCTCGCACCGCAGCGCGAGTTGTATGCGCAGCTTGCGCGCAACAAGTGGAGCTGGTTCGCTGAAGACGACGCCGATTACTGGAACGAGTTGAACAACAGCCTCATTCGCTACCTCGAAGAGCTGGAACTGACTCGCGAACGTGCAGCGCTGGTGCTGGAAAGTGAAGACCGTCGTCGTGCCGAACGAATGAACCGAACCATGTACCGGTTCGGCATCATCACCTGCATTTTCCTGCCCATGAGTTTCGTCACCGGCCTGCTGGGCATCAACGTCGGGGGTATTCCGGGGTCGCAGAGCCCGTATGGTTTCCTCTTTGCCAGCCTGCTGGTACTGGGTCTCGCGCTAGGGCAATGGTGGCTGTTCCGCCGCCTGCGCTGGGTGTGAGTCGATGAATTTGGTGAACATCCAGTCACAAACTGCCCGCAGCGTTCATGTGACCCATGCGCAAGCGTCCTCGTCTTTGACTGATATTGCGCGAGGTGCCCATGCACGATCCGTTTGAAGAATCCCTGCGAGACCTGCTCAAGGCTTCACCGTCCGGTAATGACCGCGACGACGATGCCTGCCTTGGCCGCGTCCTCAAAACCGCCAACCGCCAGGTAGGCGCGGGTGATCTGTTCAGTTTGCTTGGCCGTTGGAGCCAGGCACTGATGATCGCCGTCAACAATGGTTCGGCGCATGTTGCGCCGGTCCGCCGGAATGCTACCGCTCGTAAAGCTGATAAGGCCGACTGAATATGGAACTTAATCTCTGGACCCAGAGCTTGCTCGCCGCGATGACCGCGTTGTGGACCAAAGTGGCGAACTTCATCCCTAATCTGTTTGGTGCTCTGGTTGTAGTGCTGCTGGGTTTCGTCGTGGCCAAGCTGCTCGACACCTTGCTGTCCAAACTGTTGGCCAAGTTGGGCCTGGATCGCCTGATGGGCGGCACCGGTTTGACCAAAATGCTTGAGCGGGTTGGCATCCAGGTGCCGATTTCGACCTTGATCGGCAAAATCGTCTACTGGTTCGTGCTGTTGATCTTCCTTGTCTCGGCCGCGGAGTCCCTGGGCCTTGAGCGAGTTTCGGCAACACTGGACATGCTGGCTTTGTACCTGCCGAAAGTGTTCGGCGCAGCGTTGGTGCTGCTGGCAGGCGTACTGTTGGCACAACTGGTCAATGGCTTGGTGCGCGGTGCCGCAGAAGGTATTGGTCTGGATTACGCCGCAGGTGTTGGGCGTATCGCCCAGGGCCTGGTCATTATCATCAGTATTTCAGTGGCAATCAGCCAGCTCGAGGTCAAAACCGACCTGCTTAACCACGTAATTGTCATTGGATTGATTACCGTTGGTCTGGCCGTTGCGCTGGCAATGGGCCTTGGCAGTCGCGAAATTGCCGGACAGATTCTGGCCGGAATCTATGTGCGAGAGCTTTACCAGGTGGGCCAACACGTGCAGGTTGGAGAGGTCGAAGGGCAAATCGAGGAGATCGGCACGGTCAAGACGACCCTGCTGACCGATGACGGCGAGCTGATTTCGTTGTCCAACCGGATTCTCCTGGAACAGCGGGTCAATAGCCGCTAACCGGGCAAATCCTGCTAATGTATGCCGCCGCGAAATTACCCCAGGCAGGGGTAAGCGGCGACATTGACCTGACTGTCGGCCAGATTCGTTTTGAATAAAGTTCACTCGCTGCCCATGCGTTACGACCCCCGCGAGCTCACTGATGAGGAGTTGGTGGCGCGTTCGCATGAGGAGCTTTTCCATGTTACTCGCGCGTATGAGGAACTCATGCGGCGCTATCAGCGAACTCTTTTTAACGTGTGTGCACGTTATTTGGGGAACGATAGGGATGCTGACGATGTCTGTCAGGAGGTGATGCTCAAGGTGCTCTATGGCCTGAAGAACTTCGAGGGTAAATCGAAGTTCAAGACATGGCTCTACAGCATCACCTATAACGAATGCATCACCCAGTATCGAAAGGAGCGGCGCAAGCGTCGTCTGATGGATGCCTTGAGTCTTGATCCACTTGAGGAGGCCTCGGAAGAGAAAGCGCCAAAGCCCGAAGAGAAGGGTGGGTTAGATAAGTGGCTAGTGCATGTGAATCCAATTGACCGTGAAATTCTGGTGCTACGATTTGTCGCAGAGCTGGAATTTCAAGAGATCGCCGATATCATGCATATGGGCCTTAGCGCAACGAAAATGCGGTACAAGCGTGCGCTAGACAAGCTACGTGAGAAATTTGCGGGTCTTGCTGAAACTTAGTGGCGCGCAAATATCTCTAACGTACCGGCAAGTTCTGCTAGACTTGTCGTCGAGTTGTCCCCCGGATTGTGGTGGGACTGCTTAACTATCACCAGATGGGGATTTAACGGATGAAATTGAAAAACACCTTGGGCTTGGCCATTGGTTCTCTTGTAGCCGTCACTTCGCTCGGCGCTCTGGCACAAGGCCAAGGCGCGGTTGAAATCGAAGGTAACGTTACCAAGCAGTACTACGATAGCGAGCGCAATTTCAAAAACGACGGCACCAACCCTGGTGTTCGTCTCGGTTACTTCCTGACCGACGACCTGTCCCTGGACCTGGGCTACAACGAGACTCACAACGTTCGTGGTGAAGTCTTCAACAAAGACATCAAAGGTTCCAAGGCCAAGCTCGACGCTACCTACCACCTGGGTACCGTAGGTGACGCAGTGCGTCCGTACGTTTCCGCTGGTTTCGCGCACGAGAGCCTGGGTCAGGCTACCAACAACGGTCGCGACCACTCTACCTTCGCCAACCTGGGCGCCGGTGCCAAGTGGTACATCACTGATATGTTCTTCGCCCGTGCTGGCGTTGAAGCTCAGTACAACATCGACAACGGCAACACCGAGTGGGCACCGACCGTAGGTCTGGGTCTGAACTTCGGTGGTAGCGGCGGTAAAGTTGCTCCAGCACCTGCTCCAGTTGCTGAAGTCTGCTCCGACAGCGACAACGACGGCGTTTGCGACAACGTTGACAAGTGCCCTGACACCCCAGCCAACGTTACCGTTGACGCTGACGGCTGCCCGGCTGTTGCCGAAGTCGTACGTGTTGAGCTGGACGTCAAGTTCGACTTCGACAAGTCGGTTGTGAAGCAAAACAGCTACGGCGATATCAAAAACCTGGCTGACTTCATGAAGCAGTACCCACAGACCACCACCACTGTTGAAGGTCACACTGACTCCGTCGGTCCTGACGCTTACAACCAGAAGCTGTCTGAGCGTCGTGCTAACGCCGTTAAGCAGGTTCTGACCAACGAATACGGCGTAGAATCGAGCCGTGTTGAGTCGGTTGGCTACGGTGAAACCCGTCCGGTTGCTGACAACGCCACCGACGCTGGTCGCGCTGTTAACCGTCGCGTAGAAGCACAAGTAGAAGCCCAAGCCAAGTAATTGGTAAGCGCTTCACAGAAAAGCCCGGCCTAGGCCGGGCTTTTCTTTGCCTGCGATTCAGGCCGGAATCTGTAACAGCGCGCTGCTGGATGCGGCTTGGCCGGCTACGTCGCCGATAACCAGGATGGCCGGGCTGCGCAGTTTGAACTGTGCGGCGTCTTCGCACAGTTGCATGAGCGTGCTGCGTTGCTCGCGTTGCTGCGGCAGCGATGCGTTCTCGATCATTGCAACGGCTGTCTCGCCTGCAAGACCGCCGGCCAACAGGCCCTGGCGGACCTCCTCGAGCTTGCTGACGCCCATGTACACCACCAGGGTGGTGCCGCCCTGAGCCAGTGCCTTCCAATTAAGCGGACTGTCATCTTGAGTGTGCGCAGTCACCAGGGTTACACCACGGCTCACACCGCGCAGGGTCAGGGAAATTCCGCACTGGGTTGCTCCAGCAAGGCCGGCTGTAATGCCATTGATCAGTTCAGCTTCGATGCCGTGGGCATGTAACCAGGCCGCCTCCTCACCGCCACGGCCAAAGATGCAAGGATCACCGCCCTTGAGCCGCGCCACGCAGCGACCCTGGCGTGCGTATCGCAGCATCAGGCGTTGAATGAAATCCTGAGGGGTGGAGCGACAACCGCCGCGTTTGCCAACGGCAATGACCCGCGCCTTGGGGCAATGTTCGAGGATCAACGGATTGACCAGGTCGTCAATCAGTACCACGTCGGCTTCGCTCAAGGCGCGAACCGCCTTCAGGGTTAACAGCTCCGGGTCACCAGGGCCCGCACCAATCAGCCAGACTTTTGCTTCCATCAGGGTTTCCTCATCGGCAAGGGGCGCTTTCAGCCTTTTAGCAGGCAGATCAGCAATATCAGGTTGAGCAGCAGCGAAAACAGGGCCAGGCCGCGCCAGACCTTCAGTGGTTCGCGCTCAAGCAGCGGTCGTGGGCGTACGCTCAAGTGTTGGCGTTCGCCTTGTTCGAGCAGCAACAACCACTGCTCGGCAGTCTCGAAACGTTGTTGCGGGTCGGCTGCCAGCGCTTGATTCAAGTTGTGCTCCAGCCATTCGGGCAAATCTGGGCGATAGCGGGCAGCACTGGTTGGCTGAGCAAAGCGCGGGCGTTGGAATGCTTCGATTTCTCCATAGGGGTAGTGACCCGTGAGCAGGTAGAACAGGGTTACGCCGACGCTGTAGAGGTCTTGCTGTGGATTGGGTGGCTCGGCGTCGAAGGCCTCCGGGGCGATAAACGATGGGGTGCCAGGCAGCTCGTGGGCACGGTCTTCGGAAAGGCCAGGGCAGAAGGCCAGGCCAAAATCCAGCAAGCGCAGTTGACCGTCGTCGCCGATATGCAGGTTCTCCGGCTTGATATCTCTGTGCAGGATGTTGCGTCGGTGCAGCAGGCCCACTGCCTGGAGCAGTTGCTGGGCCAATGTTTGCCATTGGGCAAGGGGCAGGGGGCCTGCCTGATTGAAAAGTTGAGCCAGGGTTTGCCCAGGGTATTCACGCATCAGGTAGTACAGGTGCTGGCGTTGGCTGGCAGGGTGTACTTCAGGGACGTAACGCCCGGCCACCCGGCGTAGAAACCATTCCTCAAGCAGCAGGCTTTGCAAGGCACCGGGTTCGTCCTTGCGATGCGCAGGCAAGGTTTTCAATAGCCACGCTTCTTGCTGCTTGTCGCGCACCCGGTACAGCAGGGACTGACGGCTTTCACCGAGCACTTGCTCGATCGTCCAGCCATCGATCGATTGGCCGCTGCGCAAAGCCGTTGGTAACGGCCATTGTTGCAACTGCGCCAACGAATCGCCGAGCGTGACCGCGCCCAATTGGTCGACGCGCACCAGCAACGCGCTGGCGTTGTCCTGGCTGCCGCTGAGGTGCGCCGAGGTGACCAGGGTCTGGGCGGCGTCTTGCAGATCGAGCTGTTCGCGCAACACGGCCCTGATCTGTGACTCGCTGAGGCTGGCCCACACGCCGTCGCTGAGCAGAACGAAGCACTCACCCGCCTGCAGCTCGCCCTCCAGGTAGTCGACCTGCAAGTGCTGATCGAGGCCCATTGCACGTTTGAGTACATGCTGCATACCCGGTTGATCCCAGACGTGATCCTCGCTGATGCGGTGCAACTGGCCGGCAGCCCAGCGATAGATCCGGCAGTCGCCGACATGGGCCAGGGTGAACCTTCGACCCCTGAGCACCAGGGCGCTGAGGGTGGTCAGCAACGGCTGGCCAGCGCCATTGGCCCGCAGCCAGCGATTCTGCGCCAGCAGCAGGCGATCTAGCGCCTGGGCGACACCCCAGGTCGGTGGCGTGGCGTAATAATCCAGGGCCAGTGCCTGCAGGCTTGCGCGCGCTGCCAAGCCACCATCGGCACATTGGCTGACACCGTCGGCCAGGGCAAACAGATACCCTTTGCTGGCTGCCAGCTCCGGATTCGGTGTTACCAGGCGCAGGGCATCCTGGTTCTCATCCCGAGGTCCGGTAGCGCTGGCTTGGGCGAAGCTCAATTGCAGGCTCATGGCAACGGCTCAGACCCGTGCCGCAGTGACTGCGGCCGAGCCCCAGGTGGTACGCCAGCGTTGCTTGACACCATGCAGGCCGAACCAGGCCAGTACCCCGAGGCTGGCGAACAGCCAGAGCCCCAGCTGGTAGTCGCCGCTGTGCTGTTTGATCGCACCCAGGCCGGCAGCCAGCACGAAGCCGCCAATACCGCCGGCCATGCCGATCAGGCCGGTCATTACCCCTATTTCCTGACGAAAACGTTGAGGTACCAGTTGGAACACCGCGCCATTGCCCGCGCCAAGACCGAGCATGGCGCTGACGAACAACGCCAGTGCTGCGACCGAGCTGGGCAGGTTGAAGCCTACTGCGGCGATGCACACAGCTGCCACGGAGTACATCGCCAGCAGGGTGCGGATGCCGCCAAAGCGATCGGCCAGGGCGCCGCCCAATGGACGCATGAGGCTGCCGGCAAATACACAGGCAGCGGTGTAATAGCCGGCAGTGACTGGGCTCAGGCCATATTGGTCGTTGAAGTATCCAGGCAGTGCGCTGGCCAGGCCGATGAAACCGCCAAAGGTGACACTGTAGAAAAACATGAACCACCAACTGTCACGGTCACCTAGGGCTTTTAGGTAATCGTTCATGGCTTTAGGCTTGGGCCGTTGTGGGGCGTTGCGTGCCAGCAGCGCAAACAGCACCAGGGTCATGACCAGCGGAATCACGGCAAAGCCGAAGACGTTATTCCAGCCGAAGCTGGCTGCCAGCACTGGCGCCAACAGGGCCGCGAACACCGTGCCGGAGTTGCCAGCACCGGCAATACCCATGGCTTTGCCTTGGTGTTGGGCTGGGTACCATTGCGAAGCCAGCGGCAGGGAGACCGCGAAGGAGGCGCCAGCGACGCCAAGAAATACGCCGAGCAACAAAGCCTGTTCGTAGCTATCGATCCCCAGCTTCCAGGCGCAGAACAGGGCGACGATGACGATGACCTGGCCAATCAGGCCAGCGGTCTTTGGCGACAGTCGATCGACCAGGATGCCCATGACAAAGCGCAGGATCGCACCTGCCAGGATCGGGGTGGCGACCATCAGGCCGCGCTGCTGTGTGGTCAATTGCAGATCGGTGGCTATTTGCACTGCCATGGGGCCGAGCAGGTACCAGACCATGAAGCTGAGGTCGAAGTATAAAAAGGCGGCGAACAGTGTGGGGATATGCCCGGACTTCCAGAAACTTGTATTCATCGAACACCTCGTTGAACGTTGCACTGCAGGTCGCGCCCTCAGCGGGCAGAAACGAAAAAGACGTCGCCTCCCGACCCGCTACTGCGAGGGGGATGCGACGTCTTTGTCGTGGAGGGGCAACCGCCGTTGGCTACCTTTGTGTTTGATTCAGCAAAAACTGGGCCAGCGTGTTGCGTGTTGCGTGTTGCGTGTTGCGTGCTGTGGTCGGTGGGGGGCTAGCCCGACCCAGCCCAGGGCTCAGCCAAGCAAATCGCTCATTGCGATAATTTGTTCAGCGACCTGAATCAACTTCTGCTGCTTGCTCATGGCCTGGCGGCGCATCAGGGTGTAGGCCTGCTCTTCGTTGCAGTCCTTCATCTTCATTAACAAACCCTTGGCCAATTCGATGCGTTTGCGCTCGGCCAACTGCTGGTCACGTGCCTGTAACTGCGCTTTGAGCGCCTGGTCGCTCTCGAATCGAGCCATCGCGACATCCAGGATCGGCTGCAGGCGGGACGCATGAATACCTTCGACGATATAGGCGCTGACGCCCGCCTGGATCGCCTGGCGCATCACATTTGGGTCATGCTCGTCGGTGAACAGGACGATAGGCCGGGGAAGGTCCCTGCTGACTATGATCACTTGCTCCATGACGTCACGCCCCGGTGATTCAGTATCGATCAGCACGACATCGGGTCGCACCGTTTCGACGCGTGCTGGCAAATCGATGGTCAGGCCGGACTCTTCAATGACCTCGAAACCTGCTTCAACCAAGGCAGTCTTCAAGCGTCCAACTTTTTTCGCTGTATCGTCGATCAATAGGATTCGCAGCATAGTGGCGTCCCCTTGTCAGCGATGGGCGAGGGCGTCAGGCTTTTCAGCCAGCGCGTGAAGAGAAAAGCTGCGGGCATAGCCTGCCGGGTCGCTGCCATCCCAATAGGTACCGTCGTTGAACTGGCTGCGACGCATATTCTGTTCACTGCAAGGCACGCCAATGGCGGTGGCCGCATCGCGGTACAGCGCCAACTGTTGCACTTGGCCAGCTACGGCAAGGTAATCGGGGTCTTCGCGCAACAGTCCCCAGCGACGGAACTGAGTCATGAACCACATGCCGTCGGACAAGTACGGCAAGTTGGCTCGGCCCTGATCGTACAGGCGCAAGGCATGGGGATCATGCCAGCGATTGCCGAGGCCGTCGTGATAGTTACCGAGCATGCGTGGCTCGATGGCCTGTACAGGCGTGTTCAAGTAGGCCGCATCGCTGAGCAATTGCGCTGCGCTGCGGCGATTCTGCGGACTCTGCTCGATGAAACGGCTGGCGGCCAGAATTGACTTGATCAGCGCCCTGGCAGTGTTGGGGTGCCGCTCGACGAACGCGCGCGTGCAGCCCAGCACTTTCTCCGGGTGATTCGGCCAGATCGATTGGCTGGTAGCCAAGGTGAAGCCCTGGCCTTGCTCAACGGCGTCTGCTGACCACGGTTCGCCGACACAAAAACCGTCGATGCGCCCGGCGCGCAGGTGAGCAAGCATCTGTGCCGGTGGTACCACCACACTGTTGACGTCAGACAAAGGGTGGATACCCTGGCTGGCGAGCCAGTAATACAGCCACATGGCGTGAGTGCCAGTGGGAAATGTCTGGGCAAAGGTAAGTTTTGTTCTGCTTTGGTGCACAAAACGCTCCAGCGCCTCTGGACGGGTCACGCCCTGGCGCTGCAGCTCTGCCGACAGATTGATGCCCTGGGCGTTCTGATTCAGTCCCATCAGCACCGCCATGTCCGTAGCGCTGGTACCGCCGATGCCCAGGTGAACGGCGTAGATCAGCCCATAAAGGCTGTGGGCTGCATCCAGTTCACCGCTGACCAACTTGTCGCGTAATCCGGCCCAGGAGCTTTGGCGCTTGAGGTTCAGGCTCAGGCCATAAGGTTGGGCGAAGCCTTGGGTCGCCGCAACCACCACTGATGCGCAGTCGCTCAGGGCCATGAAACCGATGTTAAGGCTGTGCTTTTCCGGCGCATCGCTGCCATTGACCCAGGCCAGAGAAGTTGTGGGGATTTCGTTATTCACAGTGTCACGCCTGTATCGAAGGTCAGGCCGTGCCGCTTTCGTGGCCGGTGCGTAAGGTCAATAAAGCAACGCATATGCCAAGGCTGCGCTGTCCCCCGGGCGACGCCACCTATATAATCGCCCCCTCACTCACGTCGAGCTAAGCCCGCCCATGTATACCCTGGCCCGCCAGCTGTTGTTCAAGCTCTCTCCGGAGACTTCCCATGACCTGTCCCTGGACCTGATCGGCGCCGGTGGCCGCCTGGGCCTGAACGGGCTGCTGACCAAAGCCCCGGCTTCATTGCCGGTTACCGTCATGGGACTGGAGTTCGCCAACCCGGTGGGGTTGGCAGCAGGCCTGGACAAGAACGGTGCGGCCATCGATGGTTTTGCCCAGCTGGGTTTCGGTTTTGTCGAGATCGGCACCGTCACTCCCCGTCCCCAGCCCGGCAACCCCAAGCCACGACTGTTTCGCTTGCCGCAAGCCGAGGC
Source organism: Pseudomonas auratipiscis (assembly GCF_036324085.1). NCBI lineage: Bacteria > Pseudomonadati > Pseudomonadota > Gammaproteobacteria > Pseudomonadales > Pseudomonadaceae > Pseudomonas > Pseudomonas auratipiscis. The sequence goes on along the minus strand of NZ_JAZDCU010000024.1, from coordinate 8,009 downwards.
GATCATCAATCGCATGGGGTTCAATAACCTTGGCGTCGACCATTTGCTCAATCGCGTGCAAGCTGCGAAGTATCGCGGTGTGTTGGGTATCAACATCGGCAAGAACTTCGATACCCCCGTCGAGCGCGCGGTGGACGACTACCTGATCTGCTTGGACAAGGTCTACGATCACGCCAGTTACATCACCGTCAACGTCAGTTCACCGAACACACCGGGATTGCGCAGCCTGCAGTTCGGCGATTCGCTCAAGCAGTTGCTAGAGGCGCTGGCCCAGCGCCGTGAGCAACTGGCCGGTGAACGTGGCAAGCGTGTGCCGCTGGCAATCAAGATTGCGCCAGACATGAGCGACGAAGAGACCGCACAGGTGGCAGCAGCACTGCTCGAGTCGGGAATGGATGCGGTAATCGCCACCAACACCACGCTCGGTCGCGAGGGTGTCGAAGGCCTTCCTTACGGTGACGAGGCGGGTGGCCTGTCGGGTGCGCCGGTGCTGGAAAAGAGCACGCATATCGTCAAAGTGCTTTCTGCTGAACTGGGTGGCAAGCTACCGATCATCGCGGCGGGCGGGATTACCGAGGGCAAGCACGCGGCGCAGAAAATCGCTGCCGGTGCCAGCCTGGTACAAATCTATTCAGGGTTTATCTACAAGGGACCGGCATTGATTCGCGAAGCGGTGGATGCAATCGCTGCCTTGCCGCGCTAGGTCGCAGGCATAAAAAGGGCCCCATGAAGGGGCCCCTGGGCCTCAGCCCGCCGCCCGGATGGGGCGCGCATGGTGAATGAATTCAGTTCCTCGTTTAGCCAACGGCGTGAAGTTCGTTGAGTCTATGAATACCCGCAGTGCCGGTCATACCGTCCCAATTGTCGCCGCGTCCTTCGCGCCAGCCATTGATCCATGCCTGGCGTACAGACGGTAGAGTAAAGGGGCAAAGCTCGCGGGATTTGCCGGTGACCCCATATTGGTAGCCACGTGAAAATGCTCTTTCCAACGGATCACGCTTAAGTCTTCTCATAGGGTGTTGCCCTCACTTGTTGACTGTAATGTCGCGTCGGCCTCTAGGAGGCCGGGCAGAATCGTTCTGCCGGTTTTGCGCTCGCTGCCGGCGTCGCGAGCGAAGGTGTTGCCCCGTTGCGGTGACAACCTGAGATGAGTTCTAACCAATGCGCGACACAGTGTGAATGATCGTTTTGTCATAAGGACGTAACCTTTCATAGGGTGAAAGGATAAGTAAATAAATGCATCAAAGCGGGATTCAACGTAAAGCCCGCTATGATCAGGGTTTGATAAGAATTGAAGTCACTTGGCCATGGCTGCGTGATAATTTGTAACAAGGCAGTCAATACGACGAAGGGTCATATTTCACCCTGACAGTCGTGAATTTTTCATTCTGCCCGGCACTCAAAGGCTTTCTGCTTTGGCAAAAGCATGATTGCTCGGGCGGCCCGGCACACGTTGCGGTGCCATTTGAACGCTCGCTGGAAAGGCGTTTGATTAAACATCGGAAGGGCGATGCGCTTGCCCTCCACTCATTGCTCAAAGCACTGGAAACCTCATGTCGGACCGTTTCGAACTCTACCTAACCTGCCCTAAAGGTCTTGAAGGACTGCTTGCCGAAGAAGCTCGCGGTCTGGGCCTTGAAGAGGTGCGCGAACACACCTCGGCCATTCGCGGCTCGGCCGACATGGAAACCGCCTACCGGTTGTGCCTTTGGTCGCGCCTGGGCAACCGTGTGCTGCTGGTGCTCAAGCGCTTCAACATGAAGAATGCCGACGATCTGTACGATGGTGTGCACGACGTCGAATGGCAGGATCACCTGGAGGCCAATGGTTCGCTGGCGGTGGAGTTCAGTGGCCATGGCTCGGGCATAGACAACACTCATTTCGGCGCGCTGAAGGTCAAGGACGCGATTGTCGACAAGTTGCGTACCCGCGATGGCGAGCGTCCGTCGGTCGACAAGCTCAACCCGGACCTGCGCGTACACCTGCGACTGGACCGTGGCGAGGCGATCTTGTCCCTGGACTTGTCCGGTCACAGCCTGCACCAGCGTGGCTATCGCCTGCAGCAGGGCGCTGCGCCGCTGAAGGAAAACCTGGCGGCTGCTGTGTTGATTCGTGCTGGCTGGCCGCGTATTGCCGCTGAAGGCGGGGCGCTGGCCGACCCGATGTGTGGTGTCGGTACGTTCCTGGTCGAAGCCGCGATGATCGCTGCCGATATCGCCCCCAACCTCAAGCGTGAACGCTGGGGCTTCAGTGCCTGGCTTGGCCATGTGCCTGCGCTGTGGCGCAAGTTGCATGACGAAGCGCAGGCGCGCGCCCAGGCCGGCCTTGCGCGTCCGCCATTGTGGATTCGTGGCTACGAGGCCGATCCGCGCTTGATTCAGCCGGGTCGCAACAACGTTGAGCGCGCCGGGCTTAGCGACTGGGTGAAGATCTATCAGGGCGAAGTGGGCAGTTTCGAGCCGCGTCCAGACCAGAACCAAAAGGGCCTGGTCATTTGCAACCCGCCCTACGGTGAGCGCTTGGGCGATGAAGCGAGCCTGCTGTACCTCTACCAGAACCTGGGTGAGCGTCTGCGTCAGTCCTGCTTGAACTGGGAGGCCGCGGTGTTTACCGGTGCCCCGGACCTGGGCAAACGCATGGGTATTCGCAGTCATAAACAGTACGCGTTCTGGAACGGTGCGCTGCCGTGTAAATTGCTCTTGATCAAGGTCCAGCCTGATCAGTTCGTCACTGGTGAGCGCCGTCAACCTGAGCGCGATGCCCAGGGTAATGAGGGTGCGCGTTCACCTGCGGCAGTTGCCAGCGAGCCGGCACGCCTGAGCGAAGGCGGGCAAATGTTTGCCAACCGCCTGCAGAAAAACCTCAAGCAACTGGGCAAGTGGGCCAAGCGCGAGCAAATCAGTTGCTACCGCTTGTATGATGCCGACATGCCTGAATACGCGCTGGCTATCGACCTGTACCAGGACTGGGTCCACGTTCAGGAGTATGCTGCCCCTCGTTCAATCGACCCGGAGAAGGCCCAGGCCCGACTGTTCGATGCACTGGCGGCAATTCCCCTGGCGTTGGGCATCGACCAGAGCCGAGTGGTGGTCAAGCGTCGCGAGCGGCAGAGTGGCACGCGTCAGTACGAGCGCCAGAGCACCCAGGGCCAGTTCCTGGAGGTCAACGAAGGTGGCGTCAAGTTGCTGGTCAACCTGACGGATTACCTGGATACCGGCTTGTTCCTCGATCATCGTCCGATGCGCATGCGTATCCAGCGTGAAGCGGCAGGCAAACGCTTCCTCAACCTGTTCTGCTACACCGCAACCGCAACTGTACACGCGGCCAAGGGCGGTGCCCGCAGCACTACCAGCGTCGACCTGTCGCGTACCTATCTGGATTGGGCACGGCGCAACCTGTCGCTCAATGGTTTCTCTGACAAGAACCGCCTGGAACAAGGTGATGTGATGGCCTGGCTGCAAGCCTGCCGTGACGAATACGACCTTATCTTCATCGACCCACCGACGTTCTCCAACTCCAAGCGCATGGAAGGTGTGTTCGATATCCAGCGTGACCATGTCGAGTTGCTCGACCTGGCAGTGGCCAGGCTGGCACCTGCTGGCGTGTTGTATTTCTCCAATAACTTCCGCAAGTTCCAGCTCGATGAACATCTGGGCGAACGCTATGTCGTAGAAGAAATCACCGCGCAGACGCTGGATCCGGATTTTGCGCGCAACAGCAAGATTCACCGTGCGTGGCGCATTCAAGCGCGTTAAGTGCAAACTTCTCCCAGGCCCCGGATTGCTTCATTAGTGGCGAATGGCTATAACTGAGGTAGGGCCTGGGAAACGCTGCATGCTGGCGTTATGAGTGTTATCTACTATGTCGATGCATGGCGTTCGTCCAAAGATGCTCGGCTTTGTCAGCGAAGAAGTATCCGCCTGGCTCGTTGCCCTTGTGGCATTGGTGGCTGGCGGTCTGTTGACCGCTTTGCTGGCGCTGGCAACTTACGAGTTGTACCAGCAGCAGCTGCGGCAACGCTTCCAATTGCTGGCCAGCGAGCGCTACAGTCGTATCGAAGAGCGCTTCGAGGATCAGGTGCAGCGCCTTGATGGCCTGCGCCGATTCTTTGTCTATGCCACCGAAATTACCGTCGACGAATTCAATGGCTATGCACGCCCCTTGTTGCATCGCACCCAGGCCTATTCCTGGGCGCCACGCGTACCGGGGGCGGCTCGTGATGAATTCGAACGACGGGCAAGCGAGACGCTAGGTCGTCCGTATTCAATTCAGCAACTGACCGACGAGGGTGAGTTGCAAGTATCGCCTCAGCGCCCACTGTACTACCCGGTGCTGTTTACCCAGGCCTTAGGCCCTGCGCGCCAGCCCTTCGGCCTGGACCTGCTGTCGCAGGCCTTGCGAGAGGATACGCTGCAGCGCGCCTCCAAGCCTGGCTCCCTGGCTGTATCGGCGCCGTTGAACCTTACCGACGTAGAGCCCGACTATGCGCGTGGGGTGCTGATGGTGACGCCGGTGTTCGCGCCAGTCGACCCTGGTCCGTTGCCCAAGGGCTATGTCATGGCGGTGATCAGTATGCGTCAGCTGATGGCCGAGGGGCTGCCGAACGCGGCCCAGGACAATCTGGTGGTACGGATTCGCGATCTCACGGGGCCGGATGGCCGCCAAGAGGTGCTGTTCCAGTCCGATAACCCGGGCACTTCATCGTCGCTTGCGGCCAGCTATCTGTTGCACCTGGCCGATCACGACTACCAACTTGATATCCGCCCCAGCCTGGCCTTCATGCAGGCCAACCGGTCTTCGGCAGTCACCGCTGTGGTGTTTCTTGGCGGGCTGCTCAGCTTGATGCTCAGTGCCTTGCTGTTCAGTCTGTTCAGCCAGCGCCAACGTGCCCTGACTCTGGTGGAGCAGCGCACCGATGAACTGCGCGTGAGTGAGCAATCTTTGCGTGACACCCATAACCAGCTGAGCAGTGTGCTCAACGCCGCGACGCAGGTTGCGATCATTGCCACCAACTTGCGTGGCGTTGTCACGACCTTCAATGCCGGTGCCGAGCGCATGCTCGGTTACAGCAGCAGCGAAGCGGTCGGCAATCTGTCCCTTGAAGGACTGGTGTCGCCTCAGGAGCTGCAGCAGCGGGCGCGGGATCTAAGCCAGCGCTACGGGCGCGAGATCACACCCGCCCAGGCCATGTTCGCGCAAACCGTTCCGGAAAATGGTCGCGAAGCCGGAGAGTGGACGCTGGTGCGCAAGGACGGCAGCCAATTGCTGGCCAATATGCTGGTAACAGCAGTGCTCGATGAGCAGGGGTTGTGGGTTGGCCACCTGGCAATCTGCATCGATGTTACTGAGCGCAAGCGCGTGCACGAAGCCTTGGCAGAGCGCGATCGTTTGCTGGACAAGCTCAGTGCCGAAGTGCCGGGGGGCATCTATCAGTTTCGTCTGCGTGCCGATGGCAGCTCTTGCTTCAGTTATGCCAGCGAAGGCTTGCGGGATATCTACGAGATCGATCCGGCGTTGCTGCGTCAGGATGCTACCGCGGTGTTCGAGCGCATTCATCCGGACGACCTGTTACGGGTGCGTACTTCGATCCGCAGTTCTGCAGAGCAATTGACCCCTTGGCGAGAAGAGTATCGAGTGTTGTTGCCAATCGCCGGCCAGCGCTGGGTCAGGGGCGAGGCAACGCCCGAGCCGGAGGCTGATGGCAGCACGCTCTGGCACGGCTATTTGACCGATATCTCCGATTTGAAGCGTGTCGAGGAAGAGCTGCGGGCCTTGTCGGTGACTGACTCACTGACAGGTATCCACAACCGTCGCTATTTTCAGGAACGATTGAAGTCGGAGTTGGAGCGCGCCCAGCGCGATCAGCAGGAGCTGGCGATCATCATGTTGGACATCGACCATTTCAAGCGGATCAACGACCAGTTCGGCCATGCCGTGGGTGACCACGTGTTGCGCAGTCTGTGCCAGCGCATCAGTCAGCGCCTGCGCCGCACTGATGTGTTCTGCCGTTTGGGCGGCGAAGAATTCATGGTGCTATGCCCAGGCAGTAGTGCCGACCAGGCGTACTCACTGGCCATGGAACTATGGCAGGGTGTACGTAGCGTAGCGGTAGAGGGCGTCGGGCAGGTCACTGCCAGTTTCGGCATTGCCGGCTGGCGCCCGGGGGAGGGCGCCGATGCCTTGCTGCTGCGCGCCGACTCTGGCGTGTACGCGGCCAAACTGGCTGGCCGCGATCGCGTCGAAGCAGAACTGCCCTAGGCTGTCAGGGCGCTACAGCGGCAGTGCTGTTGACCAGCTTTGGCTGGCGATACAGGTCCAGCAGGACCTGATCGAGTACCGCAGAGGCACCCCAGGGCTTTGGATCGTTGAGGATCGCTGCCACTGCCCAGGTATTGCCGTTGCTGTCGCGGCTGAAGCCTGCAATCGCACGTACGGTGTTCAGGGTGCCGGTCTTGATATGGGCTTCGCCGGTCATGGCCGTGCGCTTGAGACGCTTGCGCATGGTGCCATCCATGCCTACCAGTGGCATGGAGCTGATGAACTCGGCGGCATAAGGGCTTTTCCATGCCGCTTGCAGCAGGGCAGCCATTTCCCGGGTGCTGACGCGCTCAGCACGAGACAAGCCCGAGCCATTTTCCATGATCAGGTGCGGCGCCGTGATGCCTTTTTTCGCCAGCCACTGGCGTACCACACGCTGCGCTGCACGGGCGTCGTCGCCGTCGGCATCGGTACGAAACTGTGCGCCCAGGCTCAGGAACAGCTGTTGAGCCATGGTGTTGTTACTGTATTTGTTGATGTCGCGGATGATCTCGACCAAGTCTGGCGAGAAGGCGCGGGCCAGCAAGCGTGCGCTCTTGGGTACATTGTCGATGCGGTCGCGGCCTTGGATGGTGCCACCCAGCTCACTCCAGATGGCGCGCACTGCACCTGCCGCGTAGGTAGGGTGGTCGAGCAGCGACAAGTAGGTTTGCGAGTTGCAACCATCACCCAACTGGCCACTGACCACGACAGTGACGCCGTCAGCCTGAGTCACCGGGTTGTAGCGGACATTGCCGGAGCATTGCTTGCTGTTGACTGCCTTGATCTGATTGTCGATGCGGATGTTGGCGATGGGTGGCTCAACCGACACCAGCACTTTGCCGCCGTCATTGCGGGCCACAAAACGCAGGGCCTTGAGGTTGATCAGCAACGAATCAGGCTTGACCAGGAACGGTTTGTTTTCGTCGCCACCGTCGTCATTGAACTGGGGAAGCACCGGCTGGACGAAATGGCTGCGGTCGAGCACCAGATCGCCGCTGATGGTCTGTACACCATTGGCGCGCAGGTCGCGCATCAGCAGCCAGAGTTTTTCCATGTTCAGTTTCGGGTCACCGCCACCTTTGAGGTAGAGATTGCCCTGCAAGACACCGTTGCGCAGGGGGCCGTCACTGTAGAACTCGGTTTTCCATTGGTGCGTAGGGCCCAGCAGTTCCAGGGCGGCATAGGTGGTGACCAGTTTCATGGTTGAAGCTGGGTTGACCGACACATCGGCGTTGAACATGGTGGGTGTACCAGGGCCGTTGAGCGGGATCATAACCAGCGACAGGGCCGTGTCCTGCAATTTGTTGGTTTTCAGCGCTTGCTGCACTTTGGCGGGCAGCGTGGTGTTTACGGCCGCAGCCTGAGAGGGAAGCGCAATAGGCAAAAGCAGGCCGGCGAGCAGAAGAGGGCGTAAAGATTTGATCATGTAGTAAAACCCTGCGCGCGAGGGGTGAAAAAAACGGAGCGGGAAAAGATGAAAGCTCCGGTATAAAAAAATATAGCGCGCATTATGCCCGAAGGTGCTGGGCGATGGGGCAGTGGCAAGGGGTGGCTTGTCGGCTTTTGTGCAAGTAAGTCGGCTAATTTGGCTTGCTGTGGGCAAAAAAAAGGTTGTTCACGGAATTCCGGGAGCTACGCACCGGGGCCTGCTAGCGAGTGAGCACCGGAATGTGGCTCGAATGGCGATGGACATATCCGTTTGTTGGGGT